>JAITJB010000030.1 GCA_031279155.1 Deltaproteobacteria bacterium
ATATTTTTTTTGCGAAGGTAATAAAAAAATTGGCTGGCCAATTTGGTCTAATTTTCAATGCTACGGAAACCAGAGTTAAGGGCAACTCAATGCCTCGATTGGAGAGTCAGATGTTTATATCTGTCGAAACCCTAAACGAGCTTCCCGGGCCAGGGTGTTCAAAAAATATCAAACGCCTAAACCCTGAACGCGTACAAAACGTTTGCATATCGAGCAAACTTTAGTTGGTTACTATTTTGACGAAAGCCTCCAAAACATCGAATCTTTTTAGCATATTCTTTATATCAGATAGTATTAAAAGTATCATAAATAAAGTTAAAATTAAAAGAGCATTAAAATAGCGATCATTTGCTATATTGTAATTAAGACAAAATTCTGAATATTTCACCTGCCGTTGGACGTTTTTCAGGTTTAAGACTAAGGCCAGCCAAAAGGTACTTCCATCTCTTTCGGGAGACATTCTCCGGACGCTTCGGGAGGATTCGCTTTAGCTCGGCTTGGTCAGGCGAAAGGCGAGAAAAAGGATGGTGACCCGTCAAAAGTTCATAGGCCGTAAGGCTGGCGCCGAATATATCATCTTGGAAAGTAGGTGGTGCCCCTTGCAGGCGTTCCAAACTGGCGTAAGCCATCGTGTAGCCGGGAAGGCTTTTAGAGTTGACCAGGGCCTGGATGGGCGAGGCGGCCTTTTGTTGGTCCGAAGGAAGGACGGTCGAAATATTAAAGTCAAATATGACCGTTCTTCCCTTACTTAAGAAAATGTTCCCAGGTTTTATATCGGCGTGGACTATGCCCTTTTGATGGATATGGGACAAAGTCTCAAAAATCGAGGCCGCTACCGTAAGTCTGGAAATCAAGAGAGGCGCTTGGGAGGCCAAATAATCCCTCAGCGTTTGGCCAGTTAAAAGTTCCATGCTCAAGATCGGTTCGTTATCCTGCTCATGAAGATCGTAGACGCGAACCACGCCTGGATGTATAAGGTCTCGGGCCTTGAAGAACTCCTGGGCCAAGGCCAGGCGGGCGTGGAAATTTTGCTGGAATTCTGGGAGAAGCTTTTTAATGGCAACCTTGGGCCAAGGGTCGCCCCATTGAGCCCGATTTTGATCGATAGCCTCAAAGACTTCACACATGGAGCCTTCACCCAATGATTGGCCTAGAATAAAACGAGGCATACGGCTGGAACTCTTATTGTCATCCCCTAAGGTCTTGGCTGGCAAAGGGTCAGTTGATATTAAATCAGCAAAGTTAAAAATATTATTTATAATAGAGTAAAAAATAATTATTTATAATAATGATTAGATACCAATATAGTTATCTGCGTTATATCATCCTTTTGCGGTAAATTTTTGATTAATTCCTGAAATTTCAAAGAGATCGATCTCGCCGTGGTTCCACTAGCTAGGGTTTCAGACAAAAGTTTTGGTGATAGACGATTTGACAGGCCATCAGTGCACAACAGGAGGCGATCTTTGGGTTTGATGGAAAAGGCGGCCTCGTCTAGTGCTAGGTTTTGTTGGCTACCAACGGCTCTGGTAATAATGTTCCCTTTGATCATTCGGGATGCTTCTGGAGGAGTAAGCGAGCCCTTGTCTATCAGACTCTGCCGTAGAGTATGATCTTTGGAACATTGGTAAAGCGTACCTTGCCGTGATAAATAGCACCTGCTGTCACCCGCCCAGAGGCATATAGCCTGGTCGTTTTGAATCACTAAAACAGTTAGGGTAGTGGAGCAAATGTTTTCTCTAAAGCGCCCGCGCCAAAGGGCCTCGTTAACCTCATAGGCTGCTTCTTTTATGGCACTAACATTTTGTTTTTGACTTATGGCGACCGGGATAGCCAAAAGCCTCTGTATCATCAGCTGACTAGCAAAGGCACCGTTCTTTCCACCACCCACGCCATCAGCAACGGCCCATAAGAGTCGTGCGGGCCAGTTTAGAAAACAATCTTGATTTACCTCGCGTTCGTTTCCCGCTAAAGTCCAACCCCAAGAGGTAATGTAGACCACCGGTGGAGATAATAGACTTGAGAACGGCTCAGGATTTTTGGTTGACATAAGTTATCGAGTTTGGCTGTCCCTTGACCGTTTTAGCTTTCCACCGAAACCGTGATTGCATTTTCCAAAACAAATCCACCATGGGAAGTGTTCGAGCCGACAATCGCGACTTGGCGACCGTCAACCTTGACCATGGTTGAGCCCGTGGCGATGACCGCGCCACAGCTTACCTGGTCGCCAATGCGGGCGATCGGGATGCCTTGAAACTTGGCCGTTGGTGAAGCCGAAACGATAGTCTGGGGCCCGCATGATGGACAGCTGACTTTATCGCCGAGTCTTGCAATTCGAGGCATATTAGCTCCTTAGTTTTATGACAAGTCGTGATGACAGCTATATCTTCTCTACCCTAAGCAACCATCTGGAGTAGTTTTTAGCGAAGAGAGGGAGGTGGCGAATAACCGGAGATACTGGGATCAAATGGATTAGCTCTGTTCCGATACAAAATGTTAAAGCGGGTCCATTTCCCGTTTTGACGAAGTTCAATGAGCGTTCCGCTGCCAGTGCCAGGCTCTCGTCTTACGAACACGCCGCCTTGGAATAGGCGAAAGATACTAAATACCCCACGGGCCTCACGCCGTTGGGTCACTCCTTCCAAATCCTCAAAAATCACATTGGCCGGACCGCCACCCGGCCAGCTAAAGTTAGCTCCCTGAATAGGTCCGTGCCAATAACTAACGGTTTTTCCGTCATGAGTCAAGGTGGCGATTTTTAGGCCAACATCCATGGTACTGGGCTCAATAAAGTAATTAAGTGACGGGATAGAGCCGCCCGCGAAAAAAGCATCTCGAACCAAGGAGGCTCTGTTTAACTGGGCCACGGCTTTGGCGTTTAACGGTAATGCTCTACCCATAATGGTCTTTAACTCCCCGGAAGGGTTAAGAAAAGGCATAAGGTAGTCCTTTTGAAAAGAATCAACCACCCCACCGGTGCTAAAAAATTCCGCAAAATCGCTAAGGTTCGAGTCGGAGCCCGACCTAGGATTGAAAGGATAGTAATCACGAAGTGAGGCGTTGAAGTACTCCAAAACCTCGGCTTTGTAAGCGCTGTCAATGTTGGCTGAGGCCAGAGAACATAAATGGGCCAAACCACCATCCAAGATCGAAGCATACCAGGAGCCGATCTCGGGCGGGAGCTTACTGGCCGCGCTGTTAAGGCGCCGCAAGGTATCGTCTTGCTCTTCCGATATCTTAATTAAAGCCGAAAAAGAGGCCTGCCACAGGTCATCGCTCGAAGTTAATCGTTCAAAGAAGCTGGCTGCAGCACTCGTAGCCTCGTTGGCGGCGGCCAAAGAAGGCCCAGCTAAACCCTCTTGGGTTAAAAGAGCGTCAAACTGGCTAAAATACCGTTTTACGGATATGGCATCCCCTTGTTGTGTTTCTTCGGCTTCTCCCATAGGGTTTTTAAAGCCGGATGATGGGTTTGAGGAATCGGTCTCGCCACCGCTCCCAACCGTCGCCGCCGTGGAATTGGGTTCAATCGAAGCTTCCGTGGTATTGGTCTCGTTCGAAGCCGTTGGCGTCCTGGAACTAGAAGCGATAAGATTGGTGTTATAGCGTAGTTCCCGTAATACCAGGACGGCTGGAGAAGGCCCGGATGTCAGTTTATTTGCTTTTTGAAAAGCTTCAGCCAGGTTTTCTGGTTGAGCCACGCTAAGGGCCTTTAGCGCCTGACTCCAATACTCAATGTAATCTCGATAGTAAAGAGAACCAACATCGCTTAGAATCCTAACAACGTCAAGCTCGCTCAGTGATTGGCCCAAGACTTGATCGCTTACGCTAAAGATCCAGCTATCGGAAGTAAGTTCCCTAATGATGGTCGGACATCGGTCAAGTATATAAACTTCAAACCCGGCCCTGGTGTACAAAAAAGGTATGGTGAACGTATCGCCGTCAAATGGCGAGAGACTTTCGCCTAAGGCCCTCTGGAAAGTAAAAGGCGTTCTGGTCGAATTGGCGGCTTCTTCTTTAACCTGCTCGTAAGCTAATTCGGCCAGTGGTAGTTTGAACATTGACTGACGGGCTCTTTCCAAAAGACTGTAATCGGGCTGGCTTGGTTCAATGCCGTAAGTGATCATGGTGTTTAACTGGCGCTTTAATTCGTCCTGAGTCTCAGCTTCCCCTTGGTATTGCCGTGACAGCCTGTCAGCAGCCCAGCCTTCCAGAAATGCTCTGTCCAGGCGCTCGGGCTGGCAGAGCATCAGGTAGGCCC
>JAITJB010000048.1 GCA_031279155.1 Deltaproteobacteria bacterium
GCTAGCCAGCCTGAAACTAGCGACCCCGAAGCTAATACCCCGTCTAGTCCGCCGGTATCAAGCGCGCCTGAGCTTATGGCCTCTAATAGCACTGAGCCAGATGTCTTAGACTTTAAACAGGACTTAGGCCAATTTGAGCCCGAGCCTTTTAATTTAGAGCCTTGGCTCAGTGTTTATACCGATGCCCAGGACCCGATTGATTCCTTTTCCGCCCTCAGTTCTGAGTCTAGCTTTGAAAGTAGCCCCAAGACCCATAAGCCCGCCAATAGTTCTAGCTACCTAAAGCCTCTGGAGCCAGGGCTTGACACAGATCCCTGGGGCTTAATTGAGGAAGTTCGTGAGGAACTTTTAGCCCTAAAGGCTTTTCTTAGAAAAAATACCCCGACGCCTTAGTCTTGTTTTTTAAGGACAAAGGCCTCTTTTTTTTTGGCTTATTTGCCTCGACATGGGGACTGTCTCCCTAAACCATTCCGGAAACGTGATGACCGATTATAAAGCCCCGCTTACTATAGACGATGTTGAGAAGAGTTCTTACGAACCAGACGCCTCAACTAGAGTTTCCGGCGTAGATAACCTAGATAGTTCTGACGCTGAGCTATTAAGACAAGCTCGTCTTTACTTTGGCCGGGCGGCAAGCTTTCGCGGCCAGCGAAAGCTTCTGGCTATAGCCATGACTCGCCGTCAAAAGCTCGATCTGACCGCTGAAAACTATTTAGCCAGGCTTAGGCGGGCGCCTTCGGAGTGGGGAGAACTTTGGCGGCTATACGATTGTTTGGGCTCGGATTCTTTTTTTAGCCTGCCCACGCAGTTTGATCTTTTGGGCCAGCTTTTAACGGAAAAAGCCATTTTAGCTTCCGATCGGCGCCTCAAAGTGCTATCAATGGCCAGCCGCTTCGGGCACGAGGCCTATTCGCTGGCCATAGCAATTTCGGCGACCAGTCTTATAGCCAAAGGCTGGAAGGTAGCCATTGAGGGATTTGACATAAGTCAGGCTCTGGTCAAACAGGCTACAGACGCCACTTTTAAAGCTGAAGACCTAGGCTTTTTGGAGCCGGCGGCAGCTAAAAAATGGTTTGCCCCGAGGGCCGGTCTATGGCGTTTTCGCACTGAGCTGGCCCCGCCAGTAAGCTTTGTGCACCTAAATTACGTTGACATCGATGACAGCGACTTAGAGTCTTTAAACGGAACTTATGACGTCATCTTCTGTCGCGGCCTATCCTTTGATTGTCCCGACCGCCTGGTGGGGAGACTGGCCAGGACTGCTCTAAAGCTTTTGGCTCCCGACGGCTTACTATTTAACGCTCCTGGCGAGATTTGGCCCATCTCAGCCGATAGCCGCTACGAGGTTCGCGAGGGGAATATCTATCTGCGCAAAACGCCTCCCAAATCCAAGTTAAACGTCTTTTTCTCGCCCAAAAAGGAGGGACGCCTAAGGCCCCCCATTAGCTCTCCTCCTAACTCGTCTTTTGAGGATCAAGGGGGCCGGATAGCGGTATTAGCTGAGCGCTTCCATGAGGTCTTATCTAGCGATCTCGATGAAGCTAGAGATCTGGTTTCCGAGATGCTGGCTTTAGAGCTCGACCAAGGCGTAGTTAATCCCAAAACCCTATCTTTGATGCTTAAGGTTGAAGAGCTTTTGGGCCGGGAAAATTGCGCAGGCTACTTAAGGGGCTTTTTAGAGATCTACGATCAACCGCAATAGTATTAGATCGCCTAAAAGCCCTTTTTATAAGCCAAACACAAAAAATATCTCGTCTTACCGTTATCTCCTATTACTTTGCGTCGGAAAATAAGGCCTTAGCTTCCTCCCACTGAGGGTCGTAGAGCTCAAGAGTTTTCTCCAAAAGTGTGCTCAAATGCGAGGCCGTGCCGTCAAGCTGCCGGCGGAGCCAAAAACCCACGTCAAACCTAAAACCGTACAACCCATCTTCGTAATCCCCATTCCCCCATATAACATCACCCTCCAGATCTACGTTAAACAAGCCGTCATCGTAATTTTGCCTAGGGTCGGGCTTGTACCGGGCCAGGTAAGTGAGAATATCATCATAAAATTCATCTAAATAGGCCTCCCGGTATTTTTGGGCCTCAATTTCGAGGTCTTGGTATTGGTTGAGGTACTGCCAGGCGTAAGCTAGCCTCAGGAGCCGGTAGCGCAGGACTAAATAGAGCTTTAACCGAGCTTGGTAATCGGGCGAATTAGGATCGCGGGGTAAAAGAATAAAATTGCCTTCCACCCAAGAGATAAAGTCGGGATTCCAGTGGATAAAATCTGACGCCCCATAATTGAATTTGTCGGTCCACGGGCCGCGCTGGTCGACTTGGACATTGGAGATAAGCTCTAGGATTTGATTAGTCATATAATCGTCATCATCATCAAGAGGCAGAGGCGTTTGTTGTATTAATTTCGTGCATTCATTAATAGATATAAATAAATAATAAAGATCTAATGGAAAAAGAAATGTTTCTCTGTTAGTGATACAATTAAATGTTTTGATTCTATTATCAGATTCTATAGTAGTTGGCTCGGCCTTGCTGATATTAGAATTAAAAACCGTAATTAAGCTAATAAATAATAAAATAAATAAAAATTTTATAATTTTCATTTTTAATATCCCGATACTTAGATAATGTTATTTGGTAAAAAAGGCCCTGGCCTCCTCCGACTGAGGGTCGTAGAGCTCAATAATTCTGGACAAAAGTGAGCTCATCTGTGTGGCCGTACCGTCGAGCTGGCGGCGGAGCCAAAAACCCACGTCATACCTAAAGCCGTATATCTCGTCATTGTATTCGGCTTCCGACCAACACTCAGGCTCCAGTTCCTCGTTAAAAGAGCCGTCATCGTAATTTTGCCTAGGGTCGGGCCTGAATCGGGCTAGATAAAAGAGCATTCTACCTTTAAATTGACCTAAATTTGCCTTTTGGTATTTTTTGGCCTCAACTTCGATGTCATTGTATTTGTTAAGATACTCCCAAGCGTAAGCCATTCTCAAAAATTGGTAGCGATTGGCTAAATAGATTTTTAACCGAGCTTGGTATTCCGGTGAGTATGGGTCGAGGTTTAACAGGACAAAATGGCGCTCCACCCAGGTTATGAAGGCGGGATTCCAATGGATGAAATCCACCTCCCTATAGGGGTCGAAGTTTATCCACGTGCCGCGTCGGTCGATTGGGATATTACTGATATATTCTAGTATTTCATTGACTTCATAATGTTTATGGTAAGGCGCAGGAAGTTTTTTATAATTTTCAATACATGGGAGAGCATCTTGATAAAAGTAGTTAGTAGTTGTTGGTAAACGGTTGCTTTCATTGTCAGTAAAACAAGAAATAATATCAAGAGTATCTTGATTACTTAAATAAAAAGGCGCGGCCTTGCTTGGAATAGCATAAGATACTATTGATAAAATAATAGCCAATGATAGAAATGTAGATCTTGTTTTCATTTTAATATCCTTAATAGATGTTATTTGGTAAATAAGGCCTTAGCCTTATCCCACTGAGGGTCGTAGAGCTCAATTGTCCGAGCCAAAAGACTGCTCAGCTGCAGGGCCGTACCATCGAGCTGGCGGCGGAGCCAAAAACCCACTTCAAACCTAAAGCCGTACATCTCATCGTCGTAACTGGCCGATACCCATTCAATATCGCCCTCCAGTTTTTCGTTAAACGAGCCGTCATCGTAATTTTGCCGGGGATCGGGCTTAAAGCGGGCTAAATAAGTGAGCATTTCATCTTTAAATGGTCCTAAATTGGCCTCCTGGTATTTTTTGGCCTCATCTTCGATGTCATTGTATTTGTTAAGGTACTCCCAAGCGTAAGCCATTCTCAAAAGCCGGTAGCGGTTGGCTAAATATAACTTTAATCGAACTTGATAGTCCGGTAAGTTTGGATTGCGGGCTGAAAGGATAAGATTGTGCTCCACCCAGGTTATAAAGTCGGGATTCCAGTGGAGAAAATCCGTATCGCCATAGGGGTCGAAGTTTTGCCACGGGCCCCGACGGTCGAGGGTCAGGTTGGAGATGGTCTCTAGTAGTTCGTTGAGCTCATAACTATAGGTATCATAAGGCTCAGGAAATGTTTCGAAGTGTTCAAAACAGGTAAGCGCATCTTCATCAAAATAATCAAGATATAAAGGCATTTTATTTGAACCATTATCATTAATGCAATCAACAATGCCAAATACATCGTCCTCGGTTAAGGAAAAAGACTCGCCCTTACCGAAAATAGCGCTAAATATTATAAATACAATACTAACTGTTACTATAAATATGCATCTTATTATCATTTTAATATCCTTGCCCTAAATAATGTTATTGATTAAATAAG
>JAITJB010000099.1 GCA_031279155.1 Deltaproteobacteria bacterium
TGTTTAAAGTCTAAGACATCTGGCTCAGTGCTATTAGAGGCCATAAGCTCAGGCGCGCTTGATACCGGCGGACTAGACGGGGTATTAGCTTCGGGGTCGCTAGTTTCAGGCTGGCTAGCTACGAGCTCACCAATTTCAAGATCGCCAGCTACGGACTGGCCAGCTTCTGGCTCACTTGCTTCAAGCTGGCCAGTTTCGGGTTCGTCAGCTTCTGGCTCGCTTGCTTCGGCCTCGCTTGCTTGTGGACTTGCCAGCGTGCTACCGTAAATTAGGGGATCAGCTGAGGAGATTTTCTCGCACAGCTTATGCCTTGCGCCCTTGAGGGTGAAGCCCTCCTCGCGGACTAGCCTTTTTATCTCGGCGAAGATCTCCAGATCTCTATCGGTGTACAGACCGAGACCGCCAATCCTTATGGGCTCAATCTCCGGGAAGTTATTTTCCCAATGAACCAGGATATGTTTTTTCAGCTCAAGCTTTTCGGCGATCTCGCTTAGACGGTAATAATATTTCTGGCCGAGGCCGGCCTTGTCCCCGGTAGCCTTGCGGGAGCGGCGACGGCGCTCAGTTGTCTTGCGTGCCTGGGCCATCATCAGGGTCGTCGCCCGCCTGGCTAAAAAGGTCCTTACTAGGGCCTGACCCCTCAGAGGAAGCCAGCATGGCGCTACGAAGGGTGTTACTCATAGCAAAGGTTGGTCTGTTTTTGGCCGGAACCATAGCCGGATCGCCGGTCTTAGGGTTTCGCCCAGGCCTCTGGGAAGTCCACCTAACACTGAAGCGTCCCAACTCCGAGATGTAGATCTGACCGCCTTGAGTGAGTTCCTCAACGCAGGCGTCGATCATGGTCTCCAAAATATCACTAGCCTCACGGGCCGATATGCCCACCTTGTGGCGGACATTTTCAATGAGCTCAGCCCTAGTAAGTGGTGGTTGGTCGCGAATGGTCACTGTTTTCCTATAAAAAATAGATTGGTTAACACCTAAGCTCAGCGTTAAACTGATCGGCCAAAGTATCAACTATCTGATTAAAATAACCGTTAACTAGCTCATCCGTCAAGGTCCGATTGAAGTCCTGGAAATACAACCTTAAGGCCAGGCTCTTTTTACCAGATGGAATTTTATCGCCCTCGTAGAGATCAAAGACGCTGACGTCTTGTAACTTCCACTCAGGATGCCCGGCTATGGCGCCTAAGATCTCCGAAGCTGCAATCTTGCGATCGATTACTACGGCCATATCCCTGGTCACCCCGGGATAATTCGACCATGGGCGGAAAGGCTTTTGGCTTTCAATGGGTAGGTTAGCGATGTCAAACTCAAAGACGTAAACCTGGCCATGGGCTTCCTTTAAGCCTAAGTTTTTAGCAGCCCCCCTACCTAGTAGGCCCAAGTGCCCTATGAGCTGGCCATCGACTAAGATGTTGGCCGCCTGAGAGCAATCGTAGAAGGGCGGCAAAGCCTCCTTTGAGCGATCAAAAGCCATCGATAGACCGAGGGACTCCCCTACGACTTCAACTACCCCTTTGATATCCCAAAAATCCACGCCCTTTTTGGGGTCGCACCAGTTGCCGCTACCCTTAAATCCCGACATTAAGCCGGCTAAAGTTTGGAGCTCCTGAGGCTTAGGTATGGATTTTAGAAAAATAGCCCCGGTTTCAAAGAGGGCCACGTCCCTCTGGCCGTGGTACTGGTTAAGCCTTAGAGCCGAAAGTAGTCCCGGAAGTAAGCTCGGCCTTAGGACCGCGTATTCTTCGCTCAAGGGATTTTGGACCTTAACCATATTGAGCCGCCAGGGGTGGTTTTCCGGTAGGTTTAAGACAGCCGCAAACTCAGGCGAGATAAAGGAAAAAGAAACGTGCTCGGAAAAACCTATGGCTAAAAAGACGTCCCTTACGCGATCGCGAAGCTGAAAAGCTGACGGCGGGAGCGTTGCTGGAGCCGGAGGCGTGGGTAAAGTCACTGGTAAATTACCAAAATCCAAGAGCCTTACCACCTCCTCAATGAGATCGACCTCCCTAGACAGATCTGGCCGCCAGGTAGGCAGGGCGGCTTGATAGCTGTCAGGCCCCTCTTTGGTGATTTCCACGCCAATACCCTTAAGGACTCTTTCGATGTCTTCTTGAGCGTGAGAGGCGCCTAGTAAGGCGTTACAGCGGGTCGCAGAAAAAGTCACGACCTTGGGTCTGATAAGTTTAGGATAGACGTCCAGACGCCCTTTGGCCACTTGGCCGCCAGAAATTTGGGCCATCAAGTTAGCCGCCCTATCGACCGCCAAATGGCAACCATTGGGGTCTAAGCCGCGCTCAAAGCGGTAGGAGGCGTCAGTGGAGAGCCCCAAAGACTTGGAGGTTTTGCGAATGGTCGTGGGATTAAAACAAGCGGCCTCCAAAAAGACATCGACCGTTGATTCATCGACCTCGGTGTTTAGGCCGCCCATAACGCCGCCTAAGCCCACGGCCCGCTCGGCGTCACAGATCATGATGTTGTTTTCGCTCTTTAGAGTTCTTTCCTGGCCGTCTAAAGTGACAAACTTTTGGCCCTGACCGTAGACCCTAACCGTAATAGATTGACCGGCTATTTTTTTTAAGTCAAAGGCGTGGAGTGGGTGACCTATCTCAAGCATCACGTAGTTGGTGACGTCAACTAAGTTATTAATAGCCCTTAAGCCCGCCCCCAATAGCCTTCTGACCATCCAAGCCGGGCTATCGCTAATAGTCACACGGTTTATCACGCGGCCCGTGTAGCGCCAACAGTGCTCAGGGCATTCGATGTCAACGCCGATTTGATCGAAAGCCGAACTCTCGCCTAAGGGCGGATAACTTCTGACCGGCTCGATTAAAGGACGGTTTAAAGCCGTAGCTAAATCCCTAGCCAGACCAAACATGCTCAGGGCGTCGGCCCGGTTGGGGGTTACGCTTATCTCCATGACGTAGTCGCTTAAGTCCAAAAGAGCGCTTAGAGGCTGCCCTATAGTCGGTTGCCCGGATAAAGCCATGACTTTGGAAAGATCAGCCGATAAGCCAAGTTCGTTTTCTGAGCACAGCATGCCTTGGCTCGTTTCGCCGCCTATTACCTTTTCCTTAACCGGTCCGCTACTTAATTCTGCGCCAATAAGAGCCAGAGGATAGAACCCGCCGACGCGGACCAGGGGGTCAGCGCAAAGAACCGTAAGCTTTCCGTGGGGCCCGGCGTTAACTTCCAGCGATCTTAAGCGCTCGCCGCGATCTGAGGCCGAAATGACCTCGCAAACAACGACCTCTTTCAAAAAGGCCAGGCGGTCTCTGAGGTCTTCGACCTCTAGCCCGATCATGGTCAAAGTTTCGGCCACCGCGCTAGGGCTTAAATCATTAATGTCAACGAATTCGCCCAGCCAGGAAACTGGTGCCAGCATACATTCTCCGTGATAATCGACCAGGGCTAGGCCCTAGGCCGGGTTACTTACCAAATAAACGACTTGATAAACTGCGACCATCGCATTGATTAGAAAGATAGCCTCGCGAGTTTGTCCCGCGAGATAGCCAAGTAAAATTAGCTTCGCAAGTTAGCCTCGCGAGCAGCTTGAAATCGGGCTATTTTACCACCCAATGCCGGCCTCTTCAAACAAGGCGCACGGCTTCTTAGGCTTCTAAGGTTTCTAAGGTTTTGCTAAGGCTCCCCTTAGACTCTCCTTGGGCCCCCCTTGGGTTTCTCTAGGGCTTTAGGCCCAATGTTACCCCTTGGAACTTTTTGAGAAGCCAAAAATAAAATCCCAAAAAGACTGCTCTCAGCCCCTCAGGAGGCGGCTGCCACTTCGCCGGTGAACTTAATGTCCCTGACCGCCGCCGTACTGTAGAGCCGGTTAACGGCGTTAACGTACGCCCGGATACTGGCCTTGATGACGTCGGTTGAGGCGCCATGGCCCTGAGCTTTAATGCCGCTATGGCTTAAGATGACAAAGGCCTCGCCCATGGCGTTGGCTCGTTCGGAGGTAGCTCTGATCCTGAAGGAATCGAGCTTGGGGCACAAGCCGATGATCCTCTTGATGGCCAAGTAGGCCGCCTCAACAGGCCCCTTGCCGGTGGCCGCGTCTTTGAGTTCCACGCCATTTCTAGTTAAGACGATGGCCGCAGTTGAAAGGCCGGCGCCGACATGGACGGTGTAGTCCTTCAACTCGTAATGATACTCCGGCTTAACTGAGAAGATCTCATCGGCCACGATGGCCTCGATGTCGCCATCGGTGGCTTCTTTTTTCTCATCGCAGAGCTTTTTGAAGATCTCGAAAGCTTTTGTTAACTGCAGATCGTCTAAATTGTAACCCAACAATTCCAGGCGATCGCGGAAAGCGTGGCGACCGGAGTGTTTACCTAAGACCATCACCGCCGGGGTGCAGCCCACGTCTTCAGCCCGCATAATCTCGTAGGTTTCCCGTTTAGCCAAAACTCCGTGTTGATGAACGCCAGCCTCGTGGGCAAAGGCGTTGGCCCCGACCACGGCCTTGTTGGGCGGTACCGTCACCCCTGACAGCCTAGAAACTAAGCGGCTAACCGGATACAGCCTTTGGGTATCGAGGTTAATATTTAAGGCAAAAAAATCGGATCGGGTCTTAATGGCCATGGCCACTTCCTCGATGGCGGCGTTACCACCTCTTTCGCCCATGCCGTTGATGGTGCCCTCTACCTGCCTGACGCCGGCCCGAACGGCAGCTAAAGAGTTAGCGGTGGCTAAGCCCAGATCGTCGTGGGTGTGGACCGAATAGATGACCGATTCCGGCGCCCCAACTCCCTCAATGATGGCTTTACAGAGCTTATAAAACTCGTCAGGAAGCGCATAGCCAACCGTATCAGGGATGTTAATGATGGTGGCCCCGCTTTCAACGGCCACCTTAAAGATCTTAATGAGAAATTCCAAGTCCGAGCGGCTAGCGTCTTCGGCTGAGAACTCCACCTCGCTCATCAAAGACCGGGCCAGGCTGACCCCGGCTTTGGCTTCGGCTAAAACCTCCTCAGGCGTCATCTGGAGCTTATATTCCATGTGAATTGGGCTGGTAGCCAAAAACACGTGGAGCCTAGGATTTTCGGCCAGGGCCAGAGCTTGAGCCGCAGCTCTAATGTCCCCCTCTTTGGTTCTAGCCAGACCGGCTACGGTTGAGCGTTTAATTTCCCGGCTAACAGCCTGAACGCAGTTGAAATCGCCCTGGGATGAGGCCGGAAAACCAGCCTCGATGACGTCAACGCGCATCTTCTCCAGCTGCTTGGCAATCTGCAGTTTCTCACTGACGTTAAGGTTAACGCCCGCCGCCTGTTCTCCGTCCCTTAAGGTCGTATCGAAGAAGTATATCCTGTTGGCTTCAAACATTTGGTCTCCCCTAAAATGATCCCGTGTCGACCGCTTTAGCGCGGTCCCGGAAATGAAAAGGCCGGGATTTTACCCGGCCAGAAAGATTATGTCATGGGCTCCAAGGCTCAGACACACCCCCCCGTGCCGGGTAACTCACTAAGGCCCAGTAACAACGACAGCTCTAGTCGCCTGAGAAGACCGCACCTGTCAAAGGCGGCAGACAAGTTTTCGCCTAAGACAAATGGCTTTTTAGGGATATTGTTTTCAGAGCTGCGTTTCATGGCCAAAGACTTAAACCCGGTTTCTATGAGACGAGGCGGTCAGATCAAGAGCAAAACCCAAAGAATATGGGCACTTTCACAAGAAGCCTTAGAAAAATGCCGTCATAAATCAGTTGATGGTAGCACAAGTCCTTTAGAATGTCAAAAATTATTTTGACTACTTTGACTACAGGTGCTCCAACTAGAATGATGTAATTATCCAAGTTTTGTGGTATACTTCTTTCAGGCCACTATTTACAGGGGGTGAAGGATGGCAAAAAACCAAAAAAGCTTGGAGACAAAAAAAAACAAAGAAAAAATCTTTAATG
>JAITJB010000113.1 GCA_031279155.1 Deltaproteobacteria bacterium
ACCTTTAGGAGCCTACAATAGGGCTTTAGAATAGGGCCAAAAATGTGCCCTTAGAATAAGGCCATAAATGGTGCCATAAATGAGTTCTTAGTATTTTCCGTACTTAAGGCCAGCCTCAATCATAGCCTTGATCATTTCCGGGCGACCGTCATCGGTAACGGTTCCGGTAGCCAGCATAAAGCCGCCGCCAGGGGCTACGTCATCGATGAGCTTTTTGACGTATTCGTCAACATCGGCCGGGGTCCCGGCGTGGAGGATTGAGGAGGGGACGTTACCGATCAGGCAGCAGTTGTCGCCGACCTTCTTTTTTAAGGTGGCCATGTCGGTGCGGTCGATCATCCAAACAACCGAGCCTTTGGGTAGCTCGTTAAGATAATCCATGCGCTGAGTGTAGCCGCCTTCGGCAAAGGGGACCGGTACGCCGCCGGCTTCGATGATGCCCTCGAAGACCCATTTTAAAGATGGCCAATAGAACTTCTCAAATTGGGCTTGGCTCATAAAGCCGTCGGCCCCTTTGTGGAGCGGCATGAAGACTAAAGGATTGCCGCTATTATCGATAGCTTGTATGGCCATCTTGAGGGCCAAGGGAGCCAAGGTGTCCATAGCCGCGATCATGCGGTCGCCGTTTCGCCTAAGATCAAGCATGGCCGTCTTCATGCTTCTTAAGGTGTCAGATAGAGTGTCAAAGGGAGCCTTGGCGAAGCCGCCAGCCGAAGTTGGGTAGCCGTCGCACAGAAGCTTACCGATTAAGCCGCCAATAATCCCCATCCACTCTAAGGTCATCGAACCAACCTTCATGAGATTTTTTAGGCTCTCTTGGACTTCTGGTAGACCAAAGGGGGCTAAAAATCCGGCCAAGTTTGGGAGCTCAATAAACTCAGTGAAGTTTGGAAGTTTTGTAAAGCCCTTTAAGGCCCCGCAGAACCTAGGGATGTACTGCCTCATCCACCAGTCGGTGGGGTCTAAGGCCAGATCGTCATACTCGCTGGCCTTTTCCAGCCAGTCGTGCTCGAAGTAGCGGTAGATACTGTCTTCGGGCACGCCGCCGGCCCCGGGCCATTGGTAGAGCTTGTAATCGAGGGCCTCCATAATCGGAATGGGCGCGATGATACCGATGATGCCAAAGGCGTCAAAGCCGTACTCCTTGATGAATCTCTCCCAAACGTCAGCAGCCAACTTAGCGTCGCTCATGACGGCCTTGGGGGTGGTTCCCAAGGCGTAGGCCGGGAAGTAGGTGTAGTTGGGATAGATGGGCACCCTATCGGGAGTCTTTTTGAGCTCAATGGCGTCAATCATCCGTCCGACTCTAGCCTGGTAGTCAGCCTTGGTTTGCGGGCTGGTGAAGGGGAGAGGGGGGTTGAGCCATTTTTCAAAACGGGCCTGTCTCTTTTCCTGCCAAGTAGTCATGGAAAACCTCCTTTCAGCCCAAAGAGTTCAGGTAGGTCACGTTGGTCATAGCGTCGTTAGCGAAGATATCGGCCCCGACATATTTTAGGATATGCTCATCGATTTGGGAGCCGCCCAGTAAGACCTTGACTTCATTTCGCAAACCAGCTTCCTTTAGCTGATCGACAACGGCTTTCATGGGGTCGTAGGCTAAGGTTAGTAAGCCCGATAGGCCCAAGAGCTTGGGTTTATAGGCTTTGACCTCTTCGATTATGGAGGAGATTTTAACGTCCTCGCCTAAGTTTTTGACCTCGTAACCGGCCAGTTCCATGATGGTACCGGCGATATTTTTACCGATATCGTGGATATCGCCCTCAACGGTCGCGATTAAGACGCGGCCCTTGTTGGGGCCTCCTGCTGATGAACCTTTTAAATGGGGTTTGATCTTCTCACTTCCGGCTTGCATCATTTCGCCGGCCAATATAAGTTCGCTGACAAAGTACTCGCCGGCTTCGTAGCGCTTGCCAACTTCCGTCATGCCGGCCTGGTAGGCGTCCAAAATGGCCTTGGGATCTTTGCCTTCGGCCAGGTACTTATCGGTCAGGGCTAGTACCTCATCCTCAAGCATGTCAGCCATGGCTAGGGTGATCTTTTCCATTGGTTTACCTCCGTAGATTTTGGCAGGCTTTTCTAGCGACTGCCGTCTTGTCGGGGGGTCAGCCCCGATAGCTAAACAGGATCAGTAGACCCCGTATTGGCGTGTGAACTCGAACATGGTTTTGACGTTTTCTGAAGTTGCGTCGCCAATGCTGACGCCGGTATCCATCATAAAGCCCCCGCCAGGGGCCACCTCGTCGATGAGCCTTTGGCAGTAGTCTTTGACGTCTTGGGGGGTACCCTTCATCATGATGGTAATGGGGATGTTCCCGCGCAGGCAGACCTTATCGCGGGCCAGTTTTTTAGCTTTAAAGATGTCGCTATTTTCCAGATGATAGATGCACATGCCCGGCGGGGCGTCGCGTATCATCACCGGGAGCCTTTGGTCGCAGACGCCTTCAATTAAAAGGTATGGCGAGATATTTTCGGCCACCAAGCCCCTCATGAGCTCAAGTAAGGTTGGCCAGTAGAATTTTTCAAACTGCTCTTGACTCATAAAGTTATCCATACACTTGTGGAGCGGGATGAAGCAGACCGGTACGCCTGACTGCTTGCAGCCGCTGACCCCAAGATCCAACATGATGGGTAAGAGCTTTTCGCAGGCGGCCAGAAGTTTTTCTGGCCTCCGCCTTAAATCGACCAGCATGCCCTTAATGCCGCGCAAATAGTCGCCAACAACGTCCAAGGGCGCTTGGGTCATGGCCCCGACTGGTAGAGGCCAGCCGGCGTCGATAACCCTTTGGTTGAAGCTTACAAATTCGCCGATAGCCTTAGCCGATTGTTGGGCGGCTAAGGTTAAGGCTCTACCAACATCTTGGTAGACCGGGTCGGCTAAAGCCGCCCAGATGAAGGGGGTAAAGAAGTAGTAGCTTGAGGTTATCTTGGGTAATTTAGCTAGGGGAGCAAGAGCGGTATAAGATTTGGGAAACATGTGCCGGAACATAAAATCCGAGGGGTCCGATAAGAACCAATCGTATTGATCCGGCGCCATCATCTCGCTTTCGACAAATTGATAATTGGAGTTATCGTGGAGACCGTGGCCGGCCCACTTAAGCAAAGTAAAGCCTAGGGTGCGCGAGATGTTAAAGAAGCCAAATAAAAAATATGGACTGTCGCCTACGTCAGGCTGGAACTCGTGATGGAATCTCATCCAAACGTCATCTAGTATGGCGTGGTCAGTTAGAGCGTCTTTCATTAACTTGCCGTAATGGCGAATGGGAAAGGCGTCCACCCAAGTGACGATGGGGACCCGATCGGTTTTTTTTAGGTGTATGGTATCAAAATACCTCTTCTGTCTGGCCTCAAAAAGGGCTTGGCTCTCAGTCATCACTACCTCCTGTGACAAATGGAACTACATAATCCTTAACGCTTTCAGGCCCAAAAGAATCCTTGAAGTTTCGGCTAAACGACCGGATTAGTTTTGGGGAAGTAATAAAATCTAGTGCTTAAGAAGTCCCACAGGCTTAGCCGGTCAGAGCTTTACCCATAGGGGTGATTAGATCGCAGGTTGTAATACTTTTTACCTGCCCCTCAGTTGCGGCTACTTCGGGTTAGGCGCCTACCTTAGGAATCTGATTTTTGGATATACTATAAAAGTTTAGAGGATCCGCTAAAACCAATAGCCTTCAAGCCTTTGCCCTTGAATAACATCAGGTCATCTAGTTGGCTGATAGCCCCAACAAGGGCGATTGGGCAGAATCTACAGCCTTTTTAGGCTCTTAGGCCTGGCTATGCTTTGACTTTTGGGGGTCAAAAATTATTTGTTCTTCTGATAATACTATATATCGATTTACAATGTTAAGCTTTTTTTTAGGCCCCCGGAGGAATTTGTTTAGTAGCCAAATTTATTACAGATATTGGGCTAGGTATTTAATGGGCTTCAAAATTTACGGCCAAGATGGCGCCCGCGCTCGAGAGGAAAATTTGATCTTAGGTTTTGTTTAAGGCCATTAGGCTATTGGAGAGGGGAGCAGATGGGAGACGTAGAGGATGGCAGTGGAGAGCAGGGCAGGGCAGGGGATAGCAGAGGAGCGAAGAGGATAGCAGGCCAGGATCGTATTTGGGGAAAGTATTTTTGGCTCTTCGCCGGGCCATTAGCCAGCTTTTAGCCAGGCAATTAGCCCGGCCATTAGCCAGCTTTTAGACCGGCTATTATCCCGACCATTAACCTGGCCTTTAGTCTGGCCATTATCCCGGCCCCTGGCCGTAGAGCCGAAAAAGGACCGAGATTCAAAAGCCCGGCTACGGTCAAAATGGCCGCAGCCGGGCTTTTGAATTTTGGATCACAACGCTATGGGGCCTATCTGTTTAGCCCGGAAAGCTTTGTTAAATTTCAGGCAGTGCCTATCCATGCCCAGCAAGGCTTCGGTAGCCATGGTGGCCGCCTTAAGATCGCGGTTTTCGGGATCGCTTATGGCTGAATCTAGCCCTGCGTAGATGGTCAAAGCCATGAAGCTCTGGTTGATAATCGATCTTAAGGGCATGCCGAAACTTATGTTGGAGTGGCCGCAAGTCTGATGGACCTTGGGGAACTCGCTCTTAATGGCCTTAATGGTGTCTAAAGTAACTAAGCCGGCTTTGATGTTGGTGGAGATGGTCATGACTAAGGGATCGATAAAAAGTTTCTCATCTTCAAGGCCATTATCCCGGCAAAGCCCAATAAGGCGGCGGATGATGTTTAGGCGCCCCTCAACCGTTTCAGGGATGCCTTGATCGTCTAAGGCTAAGACGATTAGCTCGGTGGAGTATTTAGCCGCCAATGGTAAAACCCCTTCGACCCGCTTAGATTCTCCAGAGAGGCTATTGATCATTATTTTTGGGGGATTAAAGCTTTTAACCTTCTCTAAGCCGGTAGCCAGAGCGTCGGGGTTAGCGCTATCTAAGCAGATAATGGCTTCCGGGGCAGCCTGGTGGGTTAGCTCTATGAGCCAGACTAAATCGGCTGGCTCTTGAGCCGGCAGGGTTCCAGCGTTGACGTCAAGGTATAGAGCGCCGGCTTTAAACTGACTGAAAGCCAGATCCTTAATAAAATCCTCATTTCTAGCGGCTATGGCCTCAGCCACCTTCTTACGAGTCCCATTTATCTTTTCACCAATAATAATCATGTTGCTCTCCGTATAATAGGGTTGGCCACGTTCCTGGTTCCTCTAATCAAGGGGATTATGAAAGGTCAGTGTGTGGCGACGGTTAATCAAGTTTATCAAAACTATATAGTGCCGTCAAGATCAATCGCCTATATTTATAAAACCAGTATAGTGTGTTGAGCGAGGCCAAGGTATTACCTGGTCCTTAAGTATAATATAGCCAACAGCCGTTTATGACAAAAAAAAGATGGCTTGGTTAAGGGGCCCGTAAACTATGCTCACCAGACGAAACACTGGCTATGGCCTTAAAAAGAATTCATGAAAAGCTTGACCTCATAAGGCTCGTTGTCATACAATGCCTTTTGATTTTATGGATTGAG
>JAITJB010000126.1 GCA_031279155.1 Deltaproteobacteria bacterium
AGCCGGAAATTCAAAATGAACCCCCATATCGAGCCCTTAATCGAAGCTTTGCTTGTGCCGCCTTTGGAAGAAAATTTTCAGCCACCGCCTCAGGAAATAGAATTTGAGCCAGAAATTATTAGTCAAATAACAGAAAAAATTGAGCAGATCCCTAAGGTTAAATTAGAAAATCCGCCGCCAGCACCAAAGGCGCCCAGCGCGCGCCAAGCGCCCTCAGCTGAGCCCTCGCCAGAAGCTCAGGCTGAGACTATAATGACTGAGGCTCCTATCTCTACGGATAAATTTGTGGCCGATTTTTTAAGGGCCGTGGAAAGAAGTAAATTTTACCCGGCCAAAGCCAGGCGCGAGGGTCTCACCGGGACAGTTAAAGTCCGGGTGACCTTCGACCGCCAGGGCCGGGTTGGGCCAGTAACCTTAATCGACGGCGATTATCCCCCGGAACTCGGGCAAGCCGCCTTAGAGACCATGAGTCGGGCCGCTAGGCGCTGGAGCCCAAGAGATGGGGCCCCGGAAGTTATGGTCGTACCCATAGGGTTTAGGCTCAAGTAATTTTATTAAATTTTAAGCCAATAGTTGGACGCCAAAAATCCCCTAGGAGCCTACTGGCGACCCGACTTTAGGGAGATACTGTCTTATGAGCGAATCTGGCCAAAAAGCCGCCAAAGCTATGACCGGCATGACAGGCATGCCGCTGCCCTCTAACCAAAACTACCTTCCAGATAGATACCTTACCACTAAGACCGATGACCCATTAGGCTTAGCCTTTCCGGAAAAATTTACCGTTCACGCTGGTCAGGCCGGGACACCCTATAGCGGCTCTGAAGCGGCCAGTATCTATCATGAGCTCTTAGATAAACCCGGCGGCCCTTGCGCCATCTACGTTCACCTGCCCTTTTGCCAAGGTAAATGCCTATACTGCGGCTTTGCCGGAAGTTTTCCAGGTCAAGAACTAACTAGTAACTACGCTAAAGCCGTCAAAAGAGAATTGGAATTTTTAGCTCAAAAGCCGGCGGCCTGCGGCCCGGTTAGAACAATCTACTTTGGGGGCGGAACGCCCAGCTGCTTAGATCCCGGCGATCTGGCTTTACTTATGGAAACCATATTTCATAATTTTAGCCTCGCCAACGACTGCGAGATAACCTTAGAGGGCCGCATCCACGATTTTACGCCCGAGCGGCGGCAGGCCTTTTTAGCTTCGGGCTTCAACCGCTTTTCCATAGGTATTCAGAGTTTTGATACCTTAGTCCGCCGAAAATTAGGTCGGGTAAGCGACAAACAAACGGCTAGCGAACTTCTCGCAGGCTTGTGCGATTTAAATCGAGCCAACGTCATTATCGACTTAATTTATGGTCTCCCAGGTCAGGATGTGGAGACCTTTTTAGCCGACCTGGCCCTAGCCGACCAATGCGGGGTCGACGGCTTAGACACTTACCAACTTAACGTCTTTGGCGATCTAAAGCGGGCGGTTGAAGCCGGCCGCGTCCCGGCCCCGGCCGAACTTAAGGAGCAGGGCCGCTACTACATAGCTGCGGCCAATTATTTTACTCAAAAACACTGGCGTAGGCTAAGTCTGAGCCATTATGCGCGCTCAACCAGGGAGCGCAATATCTATAACCCCTGGGCTAAGCGTCGGGACCGCTGTCTGGCCGCCGGCGCTGGCGCCGGGGGTTTTCTAGACGGCCACGCCACTTACCGCCTTCCGGTTGTCGAAGGCTATATACTCCGTTCTATGGAAGGCAATTTTGATATCGATTTTGTGACTTCGCCAAGTCCAGCCGCCCCGGCTATATCTTTTATAGTCGGTCAAATGGAGGAAGGGTACCTCGATTTTGAAGAACTAAACAGCCGCTTTGGGGTAAATCCCGGTCCCCTTGAGAGGCTTTTGGTCAATTGGCGCGAATCTGGTTTGGTGGAGTTGGGAGGCAAGACGATGACCATGACCATGGAAGGCCTCTTTTGGGGCGTTAATCTCACTCAGGCCGTGGTTGACACTGCGGCCAACAACCTTCAAGGAGAAAACAGATGAGTTTTTTGGGCGCCAAAGTCCAGCTAAGGCATGCCATCTTGGCCCTAGGTCTAATCCTAGCGGTCTCGGCCTCCCACATTGCCTTTGCTCAGACCGTGGAAACCAGGGAGGTAATTGTTACTTCCACCAGAGTTGAACGGGATCTTAGTGAAATTCCTTTGAGCGTCGGGGTTAAACCCGATGAAGAAATCAACTTCTCCCCGGCTCAAAACCTAGCCGACCACCTCTCTGACATTCCCGGCATCCAGATCCAAGACGGATCCATGCCGGGCAGTAAAAGGATTATGATCCGCGGTGAGAGCCCTCAACGCAGTCTGATCCTCATTGATGGGGTCAAAATTTCTGAACAAAAAAGTATGAGCGGAGCTGTTATAATGGTTGATGACAGCCAGATCGAGCGCATTGAGGTCATCAAAGGCCCAGCTTCGGTCCTCTACGGTTCAGAAGCCATCGGCGGCGTTCTTAACATCATCACCAAAAAAGGCGGTGACAAACCCCTTGGCTTTAGCCTGAGAGCCTCAGCCGATTCCTCTGTCCACGGCCTTGAGGTGCAGGCATCTGTCTTTGGCCAGTACAATGGTTTTAATTACCGCTTTTCAGCCAACGGCATCGACGCCGGCGATCGCCGGACTCCCAATGAAACTATCGGGAAATCGGGCTTCCAAAATCGCTACTTCTCAGGTCGTGTGGGCTACGATTGGGGTAATGGCGAAGTCTGGCTTAAAGCCGATAGTTACCTAGGTAAAATTCACGTTCCGCCCAACGTTAA
>JAITJB010000183.1 GCA_031279155.1 Deltaproteobacteria bacterium
GCGCACATAAACACGTAGATGGACCTGCGCTGATACTCCAACGCGATCTCTCTGGCCTGCTCCTTGGTGGGAGCGGCGCCAACGATGGCCGCAAAACCAGGGGCCGAGCCGTCGACAAACTGCACGCCGCGTTTACGGAAGACGGTGTCCTCAGCCGCGCCCAACCAGATCTTACCCTTATCGAGATCAACATCTTCGCTGACCAGGTAGAAATCCGGATCTTCGACGTAACGGATGGCCTCAGTGACCTCTTCGGCCAAGATGGCGGCCATACCAGCGTCCAATAGGGGCCCGAGGTAGGGGAGATAATTTAAACTTTTGACGTGGGGCGGCAAGAGCTTACGACAGACCTCCAGGGCCTTCTTAGCCTCGCCAAGGGTCTTAATGGGGAGACCCAATAGAGAATAGATGATGGGCAGGTAATAAGCCGTGTTGGGAAACTCGAGCTTCTGGTCCGGCCCGTATTTTTCCAAGGCCTGGGCGTAAATACCCTCGGCCTTTTGGACGATGTTGTAACCGCCTTGAATAGCGGCGAATGCTACTAACTTAGACACAGAGATCCCTCCGAAATAGTGTATGGTTCAACCTGGACTCCGCACCGAGCCCCATTTTGGGGCTCGGGCAGATAGTACTGAAGGTCAGGATCAAGCAGCCTCGATCTTCTGGCGGTCGGCCATGTCCATCAAGACGCGCTCGCGCGCTTTGTCGATGCCCAGGGCTTTGCGCTTAGAATCGATGTGGGCGATGATCTTGTGGGCAGCGAGGACTGGATCTGGTTCGTAGTCCCACTTGCCGCCGTAGAGCTCTTCCATATCGACTTCGAGGTACTTTTTGACAATCGGTGAACCATTGATGGGCAACGAGACGCCCAACATAACGTACACACCGGAGGTTACGAAATACTGGCCAATACCGACGGCCTTCTCGCTCATCCAGCCAGGGGCCGCGCCAGCAGCCGGTAGGTCGGCTAGCTCTTTGCCTAAGCCGCCCGCCTTAATGACCTCGCAAGCGGCGGTCAAAATGCGGGAGTTGTCCAGGCAGGAGCCCATGTGGAGGATTGGCGGGATACCAACGGTTTCGCAGACTTCAGCCAAGCCTGGGCCAGCGTAGACGGCCGCGGCCTCAGGGGTCAGTAGACCGGCTTTACCGCAGGCCATGGCCGAGCAGCCGGTGGTCAGAACGATGACATCGTTTTTGATAAGTTCCTTAATCAAGGCCAAGTGGACTTGATCGTGCTCCATCCTGGCGTTGTTGCAACCAACGACGCCACAAACGCCGCGGATACGGCCATTGATGATGTTGTCGTTTAGCGGCACGAAAGAACCACGGAAGGTACCGCCCAAGTGATACTTGATGGCCTCAGTGGAGAAGCCCACGACCATGCGGTTAGTATCAGAGGGGATGTTGACCTCGCCACGGTTGGGGAAGTTATCAGCGGCGATCTTGATGATCTCTTTGGCCTTGTTAAGAGCCTCGTGCTCCTCGAAGTTCACGTGTAAGGTGTTCTTGCCGGTGGCGCACTTGGCTATGGGCATGGTGGTGATGAACTTGGTGTGGAAGCACTCCGACACCTTGGCCAGGTTTTCCATGACGCACTGGACATCGACGACCATGGCGTCGACAGCCCCGGTAACCACGGCCAGTTCTTGCTGCAGATAGTCGCCGGCAATGGGCATGCCGTGACGGACCAAGATCTCGTTAGCCGTACAGCACATACCAGCCACTACGTAGCCGGTAGCGCCCTTGCTGCGAGCGTACTCTTGCATTTCAGGAAGGTTAACGCCGCAAACGATCATTTCGGAGACTAGAGGATCGTGACCGTGAACAATGATGTTGACTTTGTCCCTAGACAAAACGCCTAGGTTGATCCGGCCCTGGTTGGGATAAGGCGTACCGAACATGATGTCCTGGAGATCGGTAGCCATCATCGAGCCGCCCCAACCGTTACCTAAGGAGCAGCGGGCGCCCTGCTTTAACAGGTTCCTGTAATCCTGGTCAACACCCATGTGGGTGCGGTGCATGATTTCCACGACCTCACGGTCAATACCGCGGGGCTTAACGCCGTGCTTGGCCCAGCGATCCTGGGTGGGCTGAGGAGCACGCTTAAGATAAATCATCTCGCCCTGCTGCTGGCCCCACTGGCCAAGAGCAATCTCGCCAACTTCAACGGCGATCTCCCACTTATCCCTGGGAACCTCGACGCCGTCTTTCTCTACCGTCACCGGTATGTCATAGAAGCCAGCGACTTCGCGGAGTTTGATCTCATCTTTAATGGTGTAATCGTGGGCTTCACGGCGGGCCATAGCCAGGAAGGTTTCGGCAACGCTCCGACCGTGGTCAGAGTGGGAAGCGCAGCCAGCAGCCATCATCCTGATGAGGTTACGAGCTACGATGGTCTCAGGGGTAGCGCCGCAGAGACCGATGCGGGTATCAGGCTCAGTGCCTTCTTTGATTGCCTTAGTCATAGGCAAGCGACACGGGCCTTGGGAACAAACTTTACAGCAGATGCCTTCGGTACCGATATTGCACTGCTTCATTTTGACCGCACGGTCGAAGATGGTTTCAATGCCCTTCGATTGCGCTAGATGCAACATTTTGATCGTAGCGTTATCGACGGTTACCTCTTCGGGTACAGCCTGTTTGGTTGGGGTTTCTGCCATTTTCCGGGACTCCTTCATGGAATCCTCGCGCTTCTTTGTGCGAGGTCTATTGTATCAATGGCTCCCAAAAACCTCCTTGGGAAACCTGAGATTTAAGTAGGGTACGGGTGCTAGCTAGTCTCACCCGCGTTTGCTCTCCAAAGGGAAACATCAGTAACGTGGTATCCTCATGTGGACGCGATCCAGCTCATTGATGATCTGGTTACTGACGATTTCCTCGGGTTTCTCAACCACCAGAGTTTGGCTCTCTTGGGCTGTCATGACTCTTTCTCCTTTTTTGGTATCCCTAACTGGTTTAGGTGGGGACGCCGGTTTTTGATCTGCTTGGCTATCAGCGGCTTTGGCCTTGGCTTCCTCAGCTGCTTTAGCTTTAGCCTTAGCTTCGGCATCTGCTTTAGCTTTGGCGTCGGCTGCGGCCTTAGCCTTGGCTTCGGCATCTGCTTTGGCTTTGGCGTCTGCTTCGGCCTTGGCTTTAGCATCAGCTGCGGCCTTGGCTTTGGCTTCTTCTTCGGCTTTGGCTTTGGCCTTGGCTTCGGCTTCAGCTGCGGCTTTGGCTTTAGCTTCTTCCTCTGCTTTGGCCTTGGCTTCTTCTTCGGCCTTGGCTTTGGCTTCGGCTTCAGCTGCGGCTTTGGCCTTGGCTTCTTCCTCTGCTTTGGCCTTGGCTTTGGCCTCGGCATCAGCTGCGGCCTTGGCCTTGGCTTCTTCATCGGCTTTGGCTTTGGCCTCTTTTTCGGCCTTGGCCTTAGCTTCATCAGCCTTGGGTTCAGCAGCTTTTGGTTCCGCAGCCTTAGGTTCAGCGGCTTTGGGTTCGGCGGCTTTGGCTTCGGCTGCTTTTGGTTCAGCAGCTTTGGCCTCAGCTGCGGCTTTGGGTTCCGCCTTGATGTCGGCAATGCTTGAAAGATCCGTTATGGGAACATCAAGCTTGACATCACCCGAGGGTGCTCCGCCGTCAGATACCAAGTCTATATATTCACGAACCAGTTTCAGAGAAGTTGGATGGGCCATTACCAAAAGGCTGGATCCAGCGCTTAAAAGTGATACGGCTTCGGTAACTTCCATGAGGACGCCACGTGAGAGCTGGTCGCCCAGGGTCGGATATTCGGCGGTTAGTTGGTTGACCTCCTTAAGCTTCCAAATCTCCTCGCCCAAGATATTGATGATAGGCTGTTGGAGTTTGTCGTCTTTCTGTATCAAGGCGGCCATGTTAATACGTTCCATAACCGAGTAGCAGTATTCCATCCCGTAGCCTATACCACCGGTGTTGGGATCGATTAAGATTCTATCGGTGGTAATGCCTAGATCCATTAACAAGATGTTGAGCTGCTTGGCCAGGTTGACGTCGATGGGGGTACGGGCGATAACAGAGTGCCCGTAGGCTAGGGCTTGAGCGCCGACTTGTTTGTAGTTTTTGTCGGTGACTGGGCCCAAAATAAGTTTTTTGTCAGAAAACTTCTCAGCTACAGCGGATAAGGTATCTTTGTCCTTGTCAGGATTGTCAACACCAAAAACAATGACCGGAACATTTACGGCCTCCAGAACCTTGGCCGTAGCTGCGATGGCCTCTTGAGGTCCTGTGTTTAGGTCATTGGGGTCGGAACTCTTCAAATGAAGGGAAATCAAATCAGCGCCGTATTCAACGGCTTTCTTGGCCCAAGCTCCAGGGTCGCCTAAGCAGCCCGCGTAGGCTTCAGCCAAGGGAGGGGCGAAAGATTCGCCCGGGTCCATGTCCCACACTTGAAGACCCAATTTAGGTTTATTGGGAAGTGCGCCTTCAAAGTCATGAAAAGGGTAGGCCGCTTGACCGCCTAACAGGACTTTACTCACCCCAAGGGGTGTTTGGTTGATGTTTCCAGCATATTTGACGGTATTAATTTGGAAGGCCAAATTTTCCTCCAGAAAAAATCCCGACTAATTACTTGGCGCACTTTGTACAGAATTGTCAATCTTACTTGGTGCCTTAAACTGACAATTCCCGGCCCTTTTTTGGCTCAATCCCTATAACTAAGCCAAAGAGATTATGGGAACTTCGGGCAGTCCCTCCCCAGGGGCGGCGCCGCCGTCAGACACCAGGTTTATATATTCACGAACCATTTTCAAAGAGGTCGGATGGGCTAAAATCAGAAGGCTCGAGCCTGCGGACAGAAGGGAAACCGCCTCCGTTACCTCCATGAGGACGCCGCGACATTGCTGGTCGCCCAGGGTCGGATGATCAGATGTTGGTTGATTAGCTTCCTTGGTCTTCCAGATCTCCTCGCCCAAAATGTTGATAATGGGCTGCTGGAGTTTGTCGTCCTGCTGGATCAAGGCCGCCATGTTGATACGTTCCATTACCGAGTAGCAGTATTCCATCCCGTAACCGATACCGCCGGTGTTGGGGTCGATGAGAATCTTATCGTTGGTGATGCCGAGATCCATCAATAAGATGTTGAGCTGCTTGGCCAGGTTAACGTCGATAGGGGTGCGAGCGATAACCGAGTGCCCGTAGGCTAGAGCTTGAGCACCGATCTGTTTATAGTTTTTGTCAGTAACTGGTCCTAAGATCAGGTTTTTGCCGGAGAATTTCTCGGCTACGGCCGATAAGGTTTCCTTGTCCTTGTCGGTGTTGTCAACTCCGAAGACGACAACCGGAACATCGACAGCATCTAAAACCTTACCTACGGAGACAATAGCCTCGGCCGGGCCGGTATTCTTGTCATTGGGATCTGAGCTCTTCAAGTGCAAAGAGATGACGTCAGCCCCATATTCAACAGCTTTTTTCGCCCAGGCGCCCGGATCATCGAGTACACCAGCGTAGGCGGCAGCCAAGGGGGGCGGGAAAGCCTCACCTGGGTTAATATCCCAGACTTGAAGGCCGAGCTTCTGTTTGTTGGGCAGGACGCCCTCAAAGTCATGGAACGCGTAGGCCGCTTGGCCGCCAAGTTTAACTTTCTTGGCCCCTAGCGGAGTTTCATTGATTTTACCGGTATACTTGACGGTATTGATCTGAAAAGGCAAAATCCACCTCCTGGAATCGCCGGCCTTGTCCTGGCCTTCGGCTGCTGCAAAAAAAATCGGCTCTAAAAAACGGCTCTCTTTTTTCGGCGATGGCCGTCGACCGGCCAACCCTGGGAATGTATCCACTCCGGTTTAGACTGAAAACAATCCAATTATCAACTTGCGTTTCACCAGCTTTTCTTTAAGCACCGTTTTTAGCTTTTTAGTAGCTTACCATCAAAAAACAGTCAAAAAACAGACCTTTTTTTGCTTTATTCTGGTAGATACAGTACTAATGGGCTCGTATCTCCAAAATAGATGGTGCGGGCTTAATTGGCGGGTTCAAGCTAAATACCACTGTCGGCTTACATGGTACTTAGGTTGGGATTGGACTTAAGCCGTTAAACTTAAGGCTTTCCCCTAAAGCCAAACCCCTTGGAACTCGGGGGCCAGCTAAAAGCAATTTCTTGAAATTCCGCTGAGTTACATTATTAAAGCGCCTAATTTACCCTATTCGGGCCGCTGGTCTTAAGGCTCTTTGGCAACTCACTTTTAAAGTGGTAACGATTATATTACCCGCTGGTGAATCATTTGTCAAGTCATTATTTTATCCTGACACTCCTGGAGGTCTTAGAAATCGACCGACAGGATAAAATTCGATTAACCAACCAAAATAACAAACTTTTTTCTTAGGCTGAACGGACTTCTTGTTTTACGAAGACTAAATAAGATCCCAGAAAAGTGGCTAGCGAAAAGGCTATTAGGACCAATAAATCCGGGATAGCTAAAATTAGAGACTGGGCTACGGACAGGACGCCCTGAAACCTGTTTAAAAGAAGGCGATCTAAGCGGCTCATCGTTGAAAGCCTCAAGGCCTGCTCGCTCCCACGGTGGGTGGGGTCGAGCATGATGACGGCAGCCTCGCCAAAAAGGGCCGGCGGAGAAGCCAAGGAAAATAGCCGGCTTACGTGATCGTAGGCGGCCAGTTCTTCGGCCCTAGGTCTGGCCGGATCTTCCAATGGGGTAAGAGCCGCCGCCGCTGTTTGACCTAGAACCGGTACAAAAAACCCAAGCAAGATCCAGACGACCGCTGCCGCCAGAGCCGAAGTCGCTACCGAGCGGAAGGCGATGGAGGCTAAAATGGCCAGGCCCAACCAAAAGCCTAAGTAGACGACGCTCATGAGCCAGAAGATGGCCAGCCGTGCTAACTCCCCTATTGTGGGAACCAAACCCACGCCCGTCATCCCCAATCCAGTTAAAATTAAGAATAAGGCTGTCAAAAGGACGCCAATGGTTATTAAGCCGGCCAGGTATTTGCCTAATATGACCTCGTCGCGGTAGACCGGCTGAGCCAAAATCTTAGACAAGGTCCCCTGGTTGCGCTCGCGGTTAATGGCGTCAAAACCCAAAATCAGTCCCACAAGTGGACCAAAGAGGGCCATAATGGCCGTAAGCGGCATAAAGGCCCCAGGCGCCGTAAATAAGAGCAAAAAGGTCCGGTCCCTTAGAAGATATCCGCCGCCGCCGGCTAAGACCTCGCGAATGCCTTGGCCGGCTAAAAAGACCCCTAAAAAAGAGATCATAAAGACCAGCGACATTAGAAGCATAAAACGAGTTGACCCAAAGTGGTCGGCCAATTCCTTGCGGATAATCGCCTTCAACGAGTTGCCTCGCTAAGGACCTGAGAGTGGTTTTTAAAAAAATAACGGTAGACTTGCTCTAAGTCAGCCGAGACCCCGGCGTGGGCGGCCAGCTCCTCAAGGGGGCCTACGGCCATAAGGCGTCCGCGATCTAAGATAGCCACTCTATGGGCTACCCTGGAAACTAAATGGAGCAGATGCGAGGAAAGAACGACGGTCAGTCCCTTTTCTGCCGGGAGACGCTCGATTAATTCCAGCATCGTGGCAATGCCGTCAGGGTCGAGACCTAAGGTGGGCTCATCGAGAAAAACTAGTTTAGGATTTTTGATGAGCACTTCGGCTAAACCCAAGCGCTGACGCATGCCCCGGGAAAATTGCCCGGTCTTCTTGTGAGCGACCTCTGAGAGCCCAACTAAGTCCAGAGCTTCGTAAATAGCCTGGCTGAGGCCATTTATATGGTTTAGATCGCCAATAAAGGCTAGGCTCTGATAGGCGGTTAAATCCCCGTAAACTCCCATGTTTTCTGCTAAATAACCCACAGAAGATTTAACTTCCAAAGGCCAACGGCGAGGATCTAAGCCTAAAACCTGTGCGTAGCCGCTAGTGGGCTCGGTCAGCCCCAAAAGCATTAGAAGGGTCGTAGTTTTACCGGCGCCATTGGGTCCTAGGAAGCCAAATATTTCTCCTTGGCTAACCGTGAGGTCGAGACGATCGACTACTGTTTGCCGTCCATATCGCTTAGTAAGGCCAAATGTCTCAACAATTTTCTCCACTACAACCTTTTCTCGCTTCAAATTAACCCCGCCCCTCAAACTTTTCTGGAGCAAGTATTTGTCATTATATATTAATGCCAGCTTGATGTCGATACTTTTTCGTCTGCAATTTTTTAAAACAAACGATTTTTTTTAGTGTCTAGGCGGACAAGTCCGCCCCCGGGATTTTACCTGCTTGTTAAAATAAATAGAAGTCATTTAATTCGATAATCCCAAATTAGCAATAAAAAAAACCGGGATTTTGGGCAAATCCCGGTTTTTTTCTGTTTTTAACGATCAAGGAGATAAGTTTACTAGAAAAATTTCTTCTCCACTCTGACTGATTTCTTTGCTGCCATGATATAGTTGCAAAACCTAAGCCAATATAATTTGAACAAAAGCTAAGCCACTTATTTAACTGGTTTTTTTATTATAATTTTTTTTTGGCCAAAAAAAAGAAGACCCAAAAACAAGACGCAAAAAAACCGGGACTTGGGCGAATCCCGGTTTTTTCAATAACTACAAGGAGAAACAGAGTAGTTGGTTTTTTTTCTTTGGCATCGCACGACTTACTGCGTCCGACTTGACTGACTATAATGCAAAGACCAGGCCAACAATCCAACGAGACGGCCAAAAAATAAAACGTTGATTTTAGCCAACTTTCCCCGTCTCGGACTGTTCAAAAATTTTTCAGCCAACAAATTTTTTGAACACAATTTTTGGACGTCGCCAAATTTTTTGAACAAGCTTCTATTTTTTTGAACAGGCGTCTAGGTCCTTGAGAATTATCATTTTAAATTCTGACAAATTCTCAAGCCGCTTCTTGGCTTTTGACTAAAAGGCTGTTATACTTTTTTGGCCGAATCTGTGATGTTAGTCGCCTCCAGCCCCCCTGCCTTTAAGGTTTCCATAATTATTTGTAAGGCTCATAAAATTTTAAGGACTACTCGTGATTACCCCTGACCTAAACCAAAAGTCCGCAAATATCGCGGATCCGGTTCTAAAAGTCAGTAACCTAGCCGTTAGTTTTGGCCGAGGTCGGTACTTAGCTGTCCGGGGCCTGGACTTTGACTTGAACCAGGGCGAGGTGGTCGGCCTAGTTGGCGAAAGCGGCTCGGGCAAATCAATGACGGCTTTTAGCCTCATGGGCTTACTGCCCTTCGGGGCGGCCTTAGATAGCGGCTCAGTAATCTTTCAGGGCCGCGAACTGACCACCCTGCCTCCCAAAGAGAGGCGCTCGGTCTGCGGTCTTCATATGGGCATGGTCTTTCAAGAACCCTTAACGGCCTTAAATCCCGTCTTAACTATTGGCGATCAGGTATCTGAAATCTTTCGCTACCGCATGGGGTACTCCAAGGCCCAAGCCCAAAAGATGGCCATAGAGCTCTTGGGCCAGGCCGGCCTCCCCAACCCGGCCAGCACCCTTAAAAACTATCCCCACCGCTTCAGTGGCGGCATGCGCCAAAGAGTCGTCATCGCCATGGCCCTGGCTTTAAGCCCGCAGTTGGTCATAGCCGATGAACCCACTACGGCCTTAGATCCAACTATCGCCGCCCAGGTCGTTTTGATTTTAAAAACCATGTCCGAACAAAGGCAAACGGCGGTCTTATTTATCACCCACAACCTAAGGCTCTTAACCGGCTTAACTAGCCGCGTTCTCGTCATGTACGCAGGACTTATCGTCGAGGAGACCAAGGGTGATTTTTCTGACCCCCTACACCCCTACACTCGCGGCCTTATGAACGCCCTACCGCCGCTACCTTCAAGCGGCCAGTCCAAACGACTGGCGCCCATCGCCGGTCACCCCTTAAGTCCAGACGAGCGACTAAATGGCTGCCCCTTTGAGCCAAGGTGCCCTGAGCGCTTAGGCGTCTGCGCTACAGTCTGCCCGCCTTTAACCGAAAAATCAGGCTACGGCCGGGTACGCTGCCACCTTTACTACCATGCTTAACTTAGAAAACGTCTCCAAATCCTTTAAGCCGCCCTCTTCCTTTGGTCGTGAGCTCTTAAGCCTAATTAGCCGCAAGGAAATTGGAGGCTCGGTCCATGCCGTGCGCGGCTTAAGCCTAAGGGTTAAGCCTGGCCAGATCCTAGGCTTAGTGGGCGAAAGCGGCTCGGGTAAATCGACCTTAGGCCGGATAATGTGCGGCCTATATAGACCAAATACCGGAAAAGTTGTATTTGAGGGACGCGATTTAGACTCTCTAAATAAAAAAGAGCGCCAACGCCTGTCTTTGAAGATCCAGTTTATGTTCCAAGATCCAGCCTCCTCCCTCAACCCAAGGATCAGATGCGGCGCGGCCCTCTCTGAGGGCCTGGTCATTCACGGCCTAGGCAACCGCCTAGAGCGGCGCGAGAAAGTCTGCCATCTCATGGAGGAGGTGGGCTTATCGCCTAAACTTATCGACCGCTACCCCCACCAATTTTCCGGCGGTCAACGCCAGAGGCTTTCCCTGGCTAGAGCCTTGTCCTTAGATCCATCATTATTAATAGCCGACGAACCGGCTTCGGCCATAGACGTCTCTATCCAAGCTCAAATCATAAATCTCTTATTGGATCTAAAAGCCAAAAGGGGCCTGACCATGGTCCTAATTAGCCACGATCTGCCCCTAGTCTGTCTGATGGCCGACCAGATAGCCGTCATGTATGGTGGCCTCTTGATGGAGGTCTTCCCCCGAAGCCTTCTAGGCCAGGTCGATCATCATCCTTATGTCAAAGCCCTGTGGGCCTCAGCCGACTTTGCTTCATCTCAAAAGATTACCTTAGAGGGCGAGCCGCCCGATCCCCTAAATCCCCCGCCTGGTTGCCCTTTCCACCCACGCTGCTTAGAGGCCGTCGATATCTGCGCGAGCCTTTGCCCCCCAATGCTGCCTTTAGGATCCGATCACTTTTGCGCCTGTCACCTAAGAAAGTAAGACTTCTAACTTAATAAACTAGCGCGCAAGTTAGCAAGTTAGCTAGTTAATTAGTTAGCTTATTGCCCCATAAGGTTAGCGATCATGTGCCGGAAGACCGGGGGATCGATCCTAGCGCCATTAATGTAAATTCCATAATGTAGATGCGCCCCGGTGACCCTACCGGTCCGGCCAACTTTACCTATGATCTGGCCGCGCTTAACTAACGCGCCATATTCCACCTCGATGGCTGAGAGATGAAAATACATCGATATCAGCCCCTGACCGTGGTCAATATAAATGGAGTTACCAGCGAAAAAATGGTTACCGGTTAAAATAACCCGGCCAGCCGCCGGGGCCTTGACCGGCGTCCCTTCGGGCACGAGGTAATCGGCGCCGGCGTGGGGCCGGGCATTTAAGACGCCATTTAATCTGGTCTGACGGCCAAAGGAACTATTGATGCGGCCCTCAACCGGTTCGATAAACTGCCCGCTCCAGAGCCTTTCCGGGGTCTTAGTGGCTAGGGCCTTAGATGTTTCTTGGCTCTCCTTTTTAGTCCTAGCTAAATCTTCGGGCGAGAGATCGACTTGATTTTGGGGAACCTTTATGTCCCTTACCCCGTAAGACTTTTCTTTAACGATAACATCTAGGACCTTTTTTTCCGTTTGTACGCTATCAGACCAAGAAACCGTCAGCGGGTAGGCGCCGGCCTTGAGCATGATATCGGCGCCAAAAAGACCGATTTGGGCATCGTCGAGTTTAAAGAAAAAGATGGGTTTACCGTCAAACTGACCGGTAACTTGGGCCTCAGGCGGTAGATTTTTTAGGATAACCCTAGCTGGCGATCCGCGATCTAAGGGCTGAGGTAGGACATAGACTTTTGGCAGAACCTTTTCATCTGGTGGAAACTGAGCCCAGGCTAAAGAGCCCAATAGTAATGTTAGGCCAGTTAAGGTAGCCAACAAAAGAAAAACTTTTGGCAATAAAATGTTAGCGGGTTTTGTAGGTAACATTGGGCGGCTAGGGCTTTGGCTTTCACATTTGACGGGATTGATCAGGGGACTTTTTAAGAAAGAGTTCATGGTACTCCGAGTCACTTAGATGCCGCTTAAGGACCACAGCCACCAACCGAAAGAACTCGGACATTTCGTCGTCGGAAAGACGCGGTAGCAAGGCGGCCATCAATTCGTCATCGGAAATTTTTTGCAAATATACTTGTAAAGTCGCCTCATCAGTTGCCCGGTCAAACCCTTGAGCCAAGGGTCCGGGCCAGGTCTCCACGAAGTCATGTTTGTGTTGGGGCATTGTCTATATCCTAAGCTGGCCAGCTATTTGCTCCACCAGCCTTTTTTCTGGTTGCTACCTGCCGGGGCTTTTTTTGAGCCGCCAAAAGCCGACTGAGAACTGGCCTTGGGCGCGGCTGGTTTGGGTTTAGGTTTAGGGGCCAAGAGACTATCGAGCTTGGGTTTGAGCTGGCGGTACTTCTTTTCACCTTGTTCCACGAAAAGCCAATTGGGGCCAGATAAGACCTCGATGGGAAATTTCTCCCTGATGCCGGTCAGACTGAAAGAGTCATCCAAAAGGACCATCTCGACCGTCTCTTCGATTATTCTTAAGGTCACCCAGAAATTGCGATATTCCGCCGCTTTGGCTGTGCTGCCAGTGCCGATGATACTTTTCTTGGTTTCCAGGTATATGCCCTCGGACGGCTGCTTGCCTTCTTCCATATTAGGTCCTCCAACCGCAAACGGTTGACTATCTTAAGTTAAGCCTCAATAGCCTAACCCGGGCTGGTTAACTTCCCAAAGCCAAAGAGGATTTCTGACTTTTATATAATTAAAATTAAGGAGAGTTCAGCGCGGTCAACAAAAGCCAAAACTAATAAAAAATCCAACTTTTTTAAACTAACGCCTTAAGTAATTCCGACAAAAGGCTAGCCAAGGAGCTCAGCCTAGACTCCTGACTTAGGGGCCCTTTTAGGGCTACCCCTTTTATTATAGCCTTAAATCAACAAAAAACAATACAAGGATTCCGGACAAAGCCCCTCCCAATCTCATCAAGATTTTTTGAATCTTATCCTCGATCATTAGTCTCTTATCTTTATTTATATATACTTTTTCCTATATTGCCAGGACCAAGGCTTGAGCTTATCTAGCCACGACCCTACCAGTCTAAATGATTTTCGAGGGACTTGACCAATTTTCTGGTCAGGCGCCTAAATATATGGCCCCAGGATCGATAAAGCCAACTGACTCGACGGCTGAGTGGAGCTTCAAAATTATTCGACCCAATTTTTTTAGCCCTCTAAACGGATTTAGGCTGGCAATAGAAAACTAATCCTAGATCAAAAACTACTGACGAAATATTGTCCTTTATAAAATCGAGTATCCTAATTAAGCCAAGACTCCTAGTACAAATCCCGGGACTCATACACCAGATTAAAAAATTTGTTCGGGCAAAAAAAATAATTCTAAAATTACGCTTGCAATATAACCTAAGGCATGCTATATTGTTATTGAGGCTCCATCAAGCAGGAGCTTAAATAACTCTGGCTCAGTTAGTACTGACCAGGCTTTGGCCCAAGACACGTTATCTGGTGGCTTTGGCCCGAGATGGCCCAAGAAAAAAATTAGACCTCTCAGCCAAAAATTCACCATTGCCATAAACCATTTTCGCAAAACTTCGGGCCCAGGAAATTTAACCCTGGGGCTCTAAGAGGTTCCTTATGACCACCGACCGCGCCGTTGAGGTATTCCGATATCACCTTACGCCGGGTAATCTTTTTTCCTGCCCCGACCAAGCCATGGTATCGGCCGTCCTGGGCACCTGCGTAGCTGTCTGTCTCCACGACCGACGCCTTAAAATCGGCGGAATGAACCACTTTCAGTATCCAAAGAGCAGCTTCTTCGGCATAGCCACCAACGACTACGGCGATGTGGCTATCCCGGCTTTGATCCAAAAGCTTCGCCGCATGGGCAGCCGGGTTGAGGACCTAGAGGCCCAGATTTTTGGCGGCGGCGAGGAGATAGGCGACCGGGGCGCTCATACTGGTTTAAAAAACGTTAAAATTGCCAGGAAAATCCTCAAGAAAAATGGCATCACCATTGTTTCCGAAGATGTCGGCGGCTCCAAAGGCCGGCGGCTCATTTTCCACACCGGGACTAACGAGGCCCTGGTTATGAAGACCCACCGCATCAGGCGGGGCGACTACTACCCCTACCGCCAAAGGCTTGGCAGCGGCTGATACTTAGATAAAAATCCTAGCTATTACTGTAACCTATTGCATTATATTTTATAGACAACCGAAGCCCAAAGCTTCGGTTGTTTTTTTATTTAAATAATATTGTAAAAATACTCGTTTACGATCTTTTGCCCGCTAGCTAAGGATATAAAATCGTCTTCACTGTGGGGACCGGCGACTAAATTATGAAAATAGTTGATATCAGATTTGACTTCCAGATATTCTTTGCCAAAGGCCTGGCAGTTTTCCTTGGTCCTGGCCCGGATAGCCTCTTGATCGCCCACGCCGTTATTGACAAAGCAAAAAGCCTTGTAGTTGGCTAGTTCCAGAGACATTCCCCTGAAGGCCTTTTTTTCCCCGAGCCTCGGGGTGTATCTAATTAAGACCGAGGATAACGGGTCAGCGTCATTACGGACCCAACCGTCAGTTAAAAAATACGTACCCGGTAATTTCCGAAACATCTCAAAATAGCGCTTGGGCGAGCCTAAAAGCATGGCAATGCAGTCATGGCACCTAGGCATGACCAAAGGCCCGTCATCGTAGCCGACCCCGACAACGCCGTTAGCGCAAAGACCGTAACCTAAGGCTAAGCGGCGGGCGCCTTGGGCCCGGACGACCTCAATACCCTCTAAAATCTTCCCGCCCATTTCCTGAGGGGTACTATGGAGAGAATAGGGCAAAAAGTGTAAGTAGACGTCACGGTCCCCGACCGCAGCTATAAGTTCGGTCTTGATTACGTCGCAGGCGACTATGCCTAATAATGATTCCATAAATGCCATTTTGACAAAAAGCTTGGGCCCTAAAATATCTAGGCCCCACCTTGATTTTACTCTCTCTAAACAGCGGCGTCTAGCAACGGTCGTAAAAGTTCTTGTCAAGGCCTCTCAGGGGTGATATTTTACGATAGGTTTTAAGATAACACCTTAATCTGGTGTTTCTAATTTTTTCCATTAATTTTAGTATGTTAACCGCTCTCAGTTTTAGGCTCCCTTGGGGAAGGTAATTTTTCCATCCCGAAAGGATCCATGTTTACCCTAAGCCCCTTAAGGCTAAAGAAATCAACAGGCAAAAACCCGGTTTTTTGATTCATGGCCCAATTTTTTTATAATTTTATCTTTTTGGCCCCCTTTTTTGGAGCCAATACACGCCAGACGAGTAAAATAAAAAACCGGAAAACATAGATAGTTATCCCAAACGCTCCTTACTTGTCCCCAAATCTGCTTTGGGGCCGGCCAGGTTAAGTTACGGAAAAATCAATTACATTATGGCCATAATTTAATTTGGCCCCACAATTTTATCAGAGGAATCCATGGCTAAAGCTACTGACAAAGAACCCAAAGCTAAAAAGGAAAGAGAAAAGGCCCCGACCCAAGAAGAGGCCCGCAACAAAGCTTTGACCACCGCCCTGACCCAAATCGAAAAGAACTTTGGCAAGGGCTCGATCATGAAATTAGGCGGGGAAGAGCTGGAAGTCGTCCCCGTCATCCCTTCGGGCTCCCTAAGCTTAGACGCCGCCCTAGGCGTTGGCGGTATCCCACGCGGCCGCATCATTGAGATTTACGGTCCTGAGTCCAGCGGTAAGACGACCTTGGCTCTCCACATCGTGGCCGAAGCCCAAAAGATCAAAAACGCCCAAGGTCAAAATGGGGTGGCGGCTTTTATCGATGCTGAGCACGCTTTAGACGTAAGTTACGCTAGAAGGCTGGGCGTTAACACCGATGAGCTCTTAATCAGTCAACCAGACCACGGCGAACAAGCCCTCGATATCGCTGAGATCCTCGTCCGCAGCGGGGCGGTCGATCTCATCGTCATTGACTCTGTGGCGGCTTTAGTTCCGGAGGCCGAGATTTTAGGCGACATGGGCGACACCCATGTCGGCCTCCACGCCCGGCTCATGAGCCAGGCCCTAAGGAAGCTCACCGGCGCCATCCACCGCTCGATGACCTCGGTTTGCTTTATTAACCAGGTGCGCATGAAAATCGGCCCCATGGCCTACGGCTCCCCTGAGGTAACTACCGGCGGTAACGCCCTTAAATTTTACGCCACCCAAAGGCTCGATATCCGCCGCATCGGCTACGTCAAGGGCCCTGAGGACTCTCGCATCGGATCGCAGGTCCGGGTTAAGGTGGTCAAAAACAAGATCGCCCCGCCCTTTAAGGAAGCTACCTTTGAGATCATTTATGGCCGGGGGATTTCCCGGGAGGGAGAACTTATCGATCTCGGCGTGGTCATGGAGATCGTCGAAAAGAGCGGCGCCTGGTATTCCTACGAGGGCGAGCGCTTGGGAAACGGCAAAGAGAACTCCCGTAAATACCTCCAAGAAAACCCCCAAGTGGCGGCTGATATCGAGGCCAAGCTCAAGGGCGCCTACGGCCTTTTAGCTGATAAACTCACCGAAGCCATCGCCGAGGTCAAAGACGAAGATAATTCGCCCGAACCCGAAGCTGAGACCGGCTCCTGAGCCTTTGGTCTTTCTTTGTCCGCCGGTAAGCTTACAATAAGCTTACCGGCGGCCTATGATCTAACCAACTTCTCACAAACTAAGAAAAAGTAATATGCAATCCGCCCAGTTACGTTCGACCTTTATCGATTTTTTTGCTAAAAACGGCCACCGCAAGGTCAATTCCGGATCCTTAGTGCCCTTAGACGATCCCAGCATTCTCTTTACTAACGCTGGCATGGTCCAATTTAAGCGCATCTTCACCGGCGAGGAGAAGAGAGATTATAACCGGGCCGTGACCTCCCAAAAATGCGTCCGGGCCGGCGGCAAACATAATGATCTGGAAAACGTCGGCTATACCGCTCGCCACCATACTTTTTTTGAGATGCTCGGCAATTTCTCCTTCGGCGATTACTTCAAAGAGCAGGCCATAGATCTAGCCTGGACACTTTTAACCAAAGATCTAGGTCTGCCAGCTGACCGCCTCTACGCCACAATTTATCAAGACGACGACGAGGCTCACGGCTACTGGAAAAAGGTTACCGGGCTTCCCGATGAGCGCATTATCCGCTTAGGTGAAAAGGATAATTTTTGGGCCATGGGCGATACCGGTCCCTGCGGCCCCTGTAGTGAAATCTTAATCGATCAAGGTGAGCACTTAAGCTGCGGTCGCCCTGACTGCGGCCCGGGCTGCGACTGCGATCGCTACTTAGAAATCTGGAATCTCGTTTTCATGCAGTTTGAGCGCGCGCCTGACGGCGCCATGACCAAACTGCCCAAACCCTCCATTGATACTGGCATGGGCTTAGAGCGCCTGACAGCCGTCATGAGCGGTGTTTTAAGTAACTTTGAAACCGATCTTTTTATCCCGCTTTTGGCTAAGATCTCCAAGCTCTCTAGCGTGCCCTACGTCTTTGACCGCTCGCTAACAGCCAAGGACGCGGCCTTCCAGACTAACGTGAGCTTAAGGGTCATCGCCGACCACGCTAGGGCCGTAACCTTCTTAATTGGCGATGGGGTCTTACCGCAAAACTTAGGACGCGGCTACGTCCTTAGGCGGATACTGAGGCGAGCCGTGCGCCATGGCCGCAAGATTGGCCTAACTAAGCCCTTTTTGGATCAGATGATCGATGAGGTCATAGGCCAGATGAGTCCTTTTTACCCGGAGCTCTCGGAAAACGCGGCTTTTATCAAAAAAGTCGCCTCCGGCGAGGAAGAACGCTTCATTGAGACCTTGGGTACTGGCCTAAACATCTTAAACGAGGCTATAGCCGACATCAAAAAACAAAAGGGATCATCGGTACCAGGGGAACTCACCTTTAAGCTCTACGATACCTTCGGTTTTCCCTTAGATCTCGTGGCCGACGTCGCTAGGGAGCACTTCCTAACCGTCGATGAAGCCGGTTTTAACGCGGCCATGGAAGACCAAAAAGCCAAGGGCCGGGCCGCCTGGAAGAGCCAGACCTTAAAGAGCGAAGAGCTCGACGCAATTAACTCCTTAACGGCGGCAGGTTTTGTGCAAAAATTTACTGGCTATGACCACCTTAGCCAAGATTCTATTACCCCTGAGCTCCTTTTGCTGTCAGGCAAACCGGTCGAGAGCGCCGGCGAATCCGATGAGGTCGTCTTAGTCTTTCCGACAACGCCCTTCTACGCGGCCAGCGGCGGTCAAGAGGGCGATAGCGGGGTCATAAGCTTTCCCACTGGAAAAGTAGCCGTAAGCGAGGTCGTTAAGGCTCCTGGCTCAGGCGTTTTCCTCCACCGGGGCTTAGTGGAACTCGGTAAGATTTACTCTAACCAAAAAGCTCTTCTAACAGTTGATAGTGAGCGCCGGGCTCAAACGGCAGCCAACCACACGGCCACCCACCTTCTCCACTTAGCCCTGAGGGAAACCTTAGGTCCCCACGTCCGTCAGGCCGGATCTTCGGTTAGTGGCGATCGGATGCGCTTTGACTTTACCCACGACCAAGCCATGACCGATGAAGAGATAAACAAAGTTGAAAGAATAGTTAACCACGAAATAACTTTAGATCTACCGGTCACTACCAGCATCATGAGTAGCGATCAAGCCATAAGATCCGGAGCCATGGCCCTCTTTGAAGAGCGCTACGGCGAGGAGGTTAGGGTCGTTTCCGTTGGACGCAGCCGCGAACTGTGCGGCGGCACCCACACGACCTCGAGCGGGAGGTTAGGCCTCTTTTTAATCGAAAGCGAATCAGCTGTGGCCGCCGGCGTCAGGCGCCTTGAGTGCGTAAGCGGCGCGGTTGCCGTAGAAAGAGTCCAATCTATTCGCCACAGCCTTAAAGACGTCTCCCTAGCCCTAAAATCTAAGCCCGAAGAAGCCTTGGAGCGCGTTCGCAAACTTTTTAGCCGGGTTAGAGATCTGGAAAAAGGCGTCAGCCAAAAGTCCGGACCAAAATCTTCGGATATTGCCAAAAACAGCCAAAAAATAAATGGCCTCACTGTGTTGGCAACCGAGGTTCAAGCCGATAGCCCCAAACGATTGCGGGAAATCGCCGACGAAATCCGGGGCATCTTAGGGCCAGAGGCCATCTTAGCCTTGGGCTCAGCTTCTCCGGACAATAAGGCCATGCTCTTAGTAACCGTGGGCCAAAATCTTACCAGCCGCTTTCGGGCCGGCGATTTGATCTCCATCATGGCCGGCTACGTCGGCGGACGCGGCGGCGGTAAAGCCGAGCTGGCCCAGGCCGGGGGACCGGATATAGCAGGGCTCCCTAAGGCCTTGGCGGCTGTCCGCCAGGCCATCGAAGCTAGCGAAACTGACAAAGCTAGTTAGGCTAGCTAGGCTAGCCAGCTTGGCTAACCAGGCCCGGCGGCCTAGGCTTCTTCTTTTTTCTTTGTTATATAAAATAGGTGCTTTTATGAAAATACTCTTGATTGGGTCCGGTGGTCGTGAACACGCCCTGGCTTGGCGCCTCAAACAAACCCCAGGGGTTACCATAATTTCAGCTCCCGGAAGCTCGGCCCTGGCCAATCTAGGCGAGGTTAAACCAGTGGCCGTAGACGATATTAAGGCCTTAACTTCGCTAGCCAAAGATCTTAAGCCAGATTTAACCGTCATCGGGCCAGAACTACCGCTTGTTTTAGGCTTAGCTGATTCTATTAGGGCGCTAGGACTCCCTGTTTTCGGGCCTTCCATCGACGCGGCCAGAATCGAGGGCTCCAAGGTCTTTGCCAAGGACTTTATGGTCCGCCATAACTTACCTACGGCCAGTTACGCCGTTTTTTACGATCCCATTGAAGCCAAACAGTACCTTAAAGACTCTTCTTACCCCGTGGTCATCAAGGCTGACGGCTTAGCTTCAGGTAAGGGCGTTTTCATCTGCGGTAAGCTCTCTTCGGCCCTAGATGCCCTAACGGAACTAAGCAGCATGGAGGCGGCGAGCCGCATTATTGTCGAAGAGTATTTAGCCGGCGAAGAAGTTAGCTTCTTTGCTCTAACCGACGGCACCGATATCCTGCCCTTAGCCACGGCCCAAGACCACAAGGCCGTCTTCGACGGCGACCGAGGCCCCAACACCGGCGGCATGGGCGCCTATTCACCGGCGCCCTTGGTTAACGATTCCATGGAAAAATTGATTATTGATACGATCATTAAGCCGACAGTTGATGGCTTAAGAGTTGAGGGGTCACCCTTTGCCGGCCTTCTGTACGCCGGCCTCATGATAACCTTAAGCGGCCCTAAGATTTTAGAATTTAACGCCCGCTTTGGCGATCCCGAGACCCAAGCCTTAATGCCCCGCCTCAAAGGCGATCTGGCCCAGGCCCTCTTATGCGCGGCAACTGGCCGCCTAAAGGAAGCCAGCCTCAGTTGGGATAATAGGTTTGCTAGCTGCGTCATCATGTGTGCTGAGGGCTACCCCGGTAATTACCGCCGAGGCGATATTATCGAAGGGCTAGAAGCAGCCGTTAGTCAAGAAAACGTCACCATATTTGAGTCCGGGGTGACCCGCGAGCCGCGCAAAACCATGGTCAATGGCGCGGAAAAATGGGTTGAGACGGCCATTACTAACGGCGGACGCGTCTTAGGCGTGGCCGGCTTAGGCGATGACTTAGAGACGGCTTTAAAAAATACTTATGAAACTGTTGATAAAATTTCATGGCCCGGCGTCCACTTTCGCCGGGATATTGGCTCTAAAGCCCTGCACCCAGGGCCACTATACCCGATGCCAATGTACTAAAAAAGTTTCGTTTAGATAATTTTCGTTTAGGGTAGCTTCGTTTAGTTGGAGGGCAAGGACCCGGGCTTGATCCAGTGGTTTAGGGCTCCAAAGAGCTCAGGGAGATTTATGGGCTTAGTTACGTGGTCGTTCATGCCCACGGCTAAACTCTGCTCGCGATCCCCGCTCATGGCGTGAGCCGTCATGGCTACTATCGGTAAGTTTTCAAAACCCGGCATGGCCCTAATGGCCTTGGTGGCCGAAAGCCCGTCCATGACCGGCATCTGAATATCCATTAGGACCAGATCGTATTGGACGTTTTTAACCATCTCTACGGCTTCCTCGCCGTTTTGGGCCACATCGACTTCTAAGCCGGCGTTTTTAAGTATTCTAGAGGCTACTAGTTGGTTGACCTCGTTATCTTCAGCCAATAGAATTTTAGATCCCTTAAGATGGGCCACAGATATCTCTTCATGACCGCTAGCTGCGCGCCGGCGGCGTCCTTTAGTTGTCTTTACCTTTAGAACGTCGCCTAAGACCGTTGTTAAGGCGGCTACCGTTATGGGCTTAGATATTACCGCCTGAAAGCCTCTGCCAGCCCCTGATAATTTTTGGCCAATGGCCGCCCGAATGAGGATGGGGCGCGGCTCGGGGAGACTTAAGATTTCTGAAGCCAGTTTATAAGCGTCTATTTCTCCCTCTAGAGTATCAATTACGGCCAATTCCAAGGGGTTTTGGCTTTGGGACTTTTCTTTAATAACCTTTAGGGCCTCAGGGCCGCTTGTGGCCGTGACTACCGAAAGCCCTAGGGCCGTTAGGTTTTTATCTAAGACCTCTAAGGCGTCGGGGTAATCATCGACGGCTAAGATTGTGCGGCCTTGTAAAAAATCCACCGGCACGCAGTAAACCCTTTGTCTAGCCGAAAGACCTAAGCGGGCCGTAAAGGAAAAGGTCGAACCAACCCCGGGTTCTCCTTCCACCCAGATTCGCCCGTCCATCATCTCAACTAAGCTCTTACTAATAGCCAGCCCCAAGCCCGTCCCCCCGTAACGGCGAGTAAACGAGCTATCAGCTTGATTGAAGGCCGTAAATAAGTTATCTATCTGCTCTTTAGATAGCCCAATACCCGTATCTTTAACTTTAAAGCATAGTTCGCAGTAAGGCGCGCCCTCAATATCTAAGGCCGTTTGACTGACGAAAAGAGTTACGCCCCCTTGGTCGGTAAATTTCATGGCGTTACCCATAAGGTTATTTAAGACCTGACTGAGCCTTAGGGGATCGCCTACCAGCTTTGTCTGAACATTGGGCTCAACCGATAAGACCAGCTCCAAATTCTTATCCCCGGCCTTAAAGGTAAAGAGACTAATAACCCCATCTAAGACGTCGTCTAGGAGAAAATCTATTTTCTCCATAAGTAGCTTACCGGCTTCAATCTTAGAAAAATCCAAAATATCGTTAATAATACCCAATAAGCTCTTAGCGGCGGCGGCGGTTTTTTCCAAGTAATCGCGCTGCGTTTCGTTTAGTTCTGATTGCAAGGTTAGCTGAGTTAGGCCCAAAATGGCGTTCATGGGGGTGCGGATCTCGTGGCTCAGGTTGGCCAAAAATTCGCTTTTGGCTCTGGCGCTGTCTTCGGCGATGTCGCGGGCCAGGCTTAGGGCCCGGGCGTTATTTCTGAGCTCAGTTACGTCGGTTACCCAACTCATGTGAGCGCTTTCACCGTAGTAGTCACTGGTAAAAGTGTTGATAAGAGTCTCCCGCACCTCGCCGTCGGCCCTCTTAAGCCTGGTGGGCCGCCAGTTGATTTCAAAGCCGTCATCGACAATTTTGGAATATTCGTCGTAGACCCCAATGTCAATGAAGCTCTCTTCCAAGTGGTCGCCAGCTCGCTTGCCCAAAAAAGATCGGGCAAAGGGATTTAAAAATAAGATCCTGCCTTTCTTGGTGATGATCAAACTGACCGGGCAGGAATCGACAATGCTACTCATAAGCTGCTTTTCCCGCTCAAGATCGACCTGAGTGGCCATCAATTGGCTGGTCCTGGAGGTGACCATGGTTTCTAAATTTCTATTTAGCCTACGGTTCCTGGCGTTGACCTTGACTAAGCCTGAGACGGAAAAAAGTAAAAGTAAGCAAAAAATAATGACAAAAGGCGCGGCGTCTTTAAAAAATTTGTGGCGGTAGTCAAATAAGCGGCTGTACCAGCGAGATTTGATGTGGTTTATATCGATAAAGGTCATGGCCCGGTCAATTAAAATAGCCAGATCCCTATCCTTCCTCTGGTAGGCAAAGCCGGTGGGGATATCTTGATCGAAGACGTAGCCGGCCTTAAATAAGGGCTGCTCTAAGTAGTTGGTGAGATACAATAGGTAATTGTTGGAAGCCATGACAAAATCGATGTCCTCGCGCTGGAGGGCTTCTAAGGCTAAAGGCATGCTCCGGTAGTAGATAACTCCCTGGCTCTGGGGAAACCAAGCTTGGTAGATCTTGGTAAAGTCATTGTTCCTGACCAGGCCAGCCGTCTGATAGCCTATCTGGCTAAACTCGATGTCAGGATGGTTTAAAGTCGTCAAAAGGGCGTAGCGATCGGAAAGTAAGGGCAGATCAGATAGGACAAAATGGTTATAGTTATCTTCTATATAGTTAAAGTCACCCAAAATATCGACCTGGCCAGTGCTCAGCATCTCTTTGAGCTCTTCCATCTGCGTGCCCGGAGGGTTGGTGATGACAAAATCAAGGCCGGTCATGCCCTCTAGGGCTTTTAAGATATCAGGGATTATGCCCTCGTATTCTTGGTTGCGCTCGTTGTAGAAGACCTCGGGGTAATCTTCGGAGGAGACGGCCACCTTAATGGGCCCGCCTCGTTCGCGGCGGCGGTCCAACAAGACCGACTGCCCTTGGCTGAGGCTTTCCTCAAAAAAAATCCGGCGATTTTCCTCCGAAGACTGCGAATAAAGATCAAAGAGGTAGTCCTGGCCGCCAGCGTCCAAAAATCTCTGGGCCACTCTAATAATCGCCTCTAGCGAGGGATCGGAGGTCGATAGCGAGTGGGGGATTTTGACCGGTGGAAAATAGTTTCCACTAACTAAGCCGCTGAAGGGGGCAAAATACTTATCAGCCGAGGCTTCATCTAAGTAGAGATCGATTTGATAGTTAAATAGATATTCGGCGGCCTCAATATCTTCATTAACCATCACCACTTCGATGGAGTGTTTAACGGTCGGTAGGAGGATATCGCTAATGCCGCTATTAGAGGGGATGCCGTAGCGGTAGGGCTGCTTTCCAGGCGGGTCGGAGCGGCGGCGGTAGGTCTTAACTAGCCTTTCAAAGACCGGGTCGGTCATCAAGAAGTTCTTCTGATTATTCGAATTGTAAGGGATCTCAGCTGATAGATCCACGCGGCCTTCAGCTAAAGCCTCAATCATATCCCTTCGGGCCACAAATTTTTGCTCAAATTTAAGGCCCAGCATGCCGGAGAGGGCCCCGGCAAAGTGGATCAAAAAACCGCCCTTATCCCCCTGACGAGTGACAAAGGCCTCATCGCTTAAGGTGGTGCCAAAAGTTAAAATCCTACCTTCCTCTGCCAGATCTTCAATGGCGGCCACCTCTTGATCGGTAATGCCCGGTAGGCGACGGAAGTCGTCTAAATACCACTGCATTAACTGATTGGTGGTCTTTTGGCGATCGTAGGTCGCCGACTGGCAGGCCAGACAGAGAAAGAAAACCAAAATTATCGGGACTATCCGCTTCACTCTACGCTCAATCACTCCTCAACTAAGACTAAAACTTTATCGCCATAGCGGTCGGTGACCGTAGTCTTGCGCCTCAATAAGACCAGCCAATGGATTACAGCGCCAATTAAGACAATTATCATCATTATACCGACGATTAATCCTAAAAACGCCAGCAAATAGCGCTTTGCCGGAAGGTATGACTGGAAAATCTGAAGCGATCCGGCCCAGATGGTGACGCCGGCCATCAAGAGCCCGGGCACGCCCGTACACCAAGCGTATTTGGCCCGGCCAAGGCGAATGATTAAACTGGTGGCGATAATGAGGGTACAGGCGGCCAAGAGCTGATTACTCATGCCAAAAAGAGGCCAGATAAAGGCGATGTCGCCGGTGACCACCAGGTAGCCTAAGGCCGAGGAAAAAATAAGGCTGGTGGCGATCAGGCCTGGCCACCAATTGTGGCGGTTAAAAGCCGGAATATACCGGCCCAAAAGCTCTTGTAAAAAGAGCCGGCCCACTCTGGTGCCGCTATCGATGGCCGTTAGGATAAAAACGGCTTCAAACATGATGGCAAAATGATACCAATACGAGATAAGGCCAGACATACCGGGAATATTGGAAAAAATATTCGCCATACCGGCCGCCAAGGTCACCCCGCCGCCGGCCCGGCCGGCTAAATTTTCCCTGACCGCAGCTTCTAAGGCCCTAAGATCGACGGCTTCAATGCCCATACGGGCGAAGGCCTCTTTGGAAGCGGTGATGGCGTAATAATCAGCCGGGATTAAGGTGGTAACCGCAATCAAGGCCATTATAGCCACAAAGCCCTCAGCCAACATGGCTCCGTAGCCGACAAATAAAATGTCGCGCTCATTGGAGATCATTTTAGGCGTGGTGCCGGTTCCGATGATGGCGTGAAAACCCGAAAGAGCCCCGCAGGCGATGGTTATAAATAAAAATGGAACCATCGGCCCACCGATAACCGGTCCGCCAGCGGCGGCAAAACTGGTCAAAGGCTCCATGAGAATGACCGGCCTAACCAAGATAACCCCTAGGGCCAAGGCCACGATGGTCCCGATTTTTAGGTAGGTCGAAATATAGTCTCTAGGGCATAAAAGAAGCCAGATAGGAAGAATAGACGCGATAAACCCATATATCGGTACAAACCATGATAGAGTCTGGCGATCGAAGGTAAAAAATCCGCTCAAAGTCGGGTTAGAAACTACGTAGGGCCCAACCAGCACGGCCAGTAAAAGTAAGATGGCTCCAAATATGCTGACAAAGGTCACGCTTAGGCGGAATATTCTAAGTAGACAGCCCATGAGAAAGGCTATGGGAATGGTCGCAAAAACGGTAAAAGTGCCCCAAGGGCTATCGTACATGGCGTTAACCACGGCTATGGAGAGCCCGGCTAAGGTTAGGACCACGATAAATAAGACGGCTATAGAGGTGACCAGGCCAACCCCCGGACCGATTTCCCGGGTGGCCACGGCGGCTAGACTGCGGCCTCGATGGCGGACAGAGGCGAAAAGGACGACCATGTCATGGACAGCCCCGGCTAGAACCGAACCCACCAAGATCCACAGAGCGCCGGGCAGATACCCAAATTGAGCGGCCAAAACCGGACCCAAAAGAGGGCCGGCTGCGGAAATCGAAGAAAAATGATAGCCAAAAAGGACGTTTTTATGGGTGGCCACGTAATCGACGCCATCAGCCATAAAGGAAGCCGGGGTCGCGCGCTTGGCATCCAACTTTAGGACTTTATTAGCTAACCATAGACCATAATAACGGTAACCTATGGCAAAAACGCACAGAGCTACGATTAATAAGGTCAGTCCATTGAGGTCTTGGAGAGCCGTCATACAATATCCCTATTTCGTTAGCCGCCCGGAATAAAAATTGCCAAGGCCAAAATCATTAGCTAGTGATCATTTGTCAGTAAGAATTAAATATTTTTTGGCTAAGCCCGCATAAACACTATAAAATTTTAACAGGGTCCCTACCACTATCATTATGGTTAGACCTTCTATGGAATATTTTATTACATTATCCTTAAATTTTCCACTGGGCTATTTAAGGATCAGCTTATATCGGCTAAACCCATGGCAAACAACGTTAAGTTGATGCGGTGGATATCGGCTAGGCCCCTAGCCAAATACCTGGCCACCACGCTGGCCCTAGGATCATTTGGGGCCTCAGAACCAACGGAAGTTAAAAGACCCGGTAGCGACCAAGCCGGTAGTCCCAAGGCTACGCTAAGACCTAATACCTCACTAGCCGTAGGCGCGGCCCCTTGGGCCAGGCTTTCGATGGTATCAAGGGAAAGGTTAGAGGCCGCAGCTATTGGGGCCGCTCCTGAGCCAGTGGTTTTTAGGTTTTCGGTAAGTAACTCAAATAGCGATCTAACTTGGGTGTCGGGCTTACTTTCAAAAGCCGGCGGCATATCGGGATCTATAAAATCGGATTTATCGCCAAAAATGGTTAGCCAAACGGTCAAACTATGGCCGGTAGCTAAAAAGGTACTTATGGCCCCAATGGCTTCGGCGGCGGCTAAAGCCCGGGGATAGCCGAAGATGCCAGCGGATATTAAAGGAAAGGCTATAGACTTACAGGCATTTTTTTTAGCTAAATTTAGAGAATTTTGGTAGCAGCTTTTAAGAAGTTTAGGTTCTCCTCGCCGCCCGCCCTCCCAGATGGGACCGACAGTGTGGATTATGTATTTGGCATAGAGGGCAAAGCCGCTGGTAATGACGGCCTCGCCGGTCGGGCAGCCCCCTAAAGCCTGACAAGCCTCAGCTAACTCTCTAGGGCCTGCCGCTCTAAAAATAGCCCCACAAACCCCGCCGCCTTGAGCCAATCGATTGTTAGCCGCGTTGACCACAGCATCGACGTCCATGGTCACTAAGTCACTGGAAACTATCCTTAAAGGCATAGATACCCTCCAAAATATACCATTACTTATTTTTAGCTAGACGAACCAGCTAATTTAGATAATTTGATCTAGTATTTTTAAAGCTTCTACCACCTTCCGGCCTAAAATATCGGTCATGTCTTTTTCAATGGCAAAATAGTCATTGAGCGAGTCATCTAAGGTGTCGGCCACCACTCTAAGATTAAACCAAGGTAAATTCAAAAGATTTCCTGCCACATAGCCAAAAACGCCCGACTCCATATCGCAGGCCAAACAACCAAAAGTCTGGCCTAAACGGAGCTTATAGTCCTTGCCGCTGACAAAGGCGTCGGAGGTCATCATGCGGCCTAGGCGAAAATCGATGGGGGAGATGTTTTTCATAAATTCGACTATCAAGGAGTCGTGGCACTCTAAAACCATCCTCGACACCTGATGGGGGTCGGGATCGCGGTAATCAAACCAAGCGTAGGGGCTGACCTTAGTTGATTGACCGTCTTCCATCCGCCAGTCCGATATGACGGCGCAGTTGGAGACAATGACGTCGCCGCCAACCATCTCCATGGCTAGCGATCCGCTGGTTCCGGCCCCGACCACGATAACTTGATCGCGGTCGCCGTTTTTGGCCAAAAGTTCCCTAGTTAGAGCGAAAGTCGCGTTGATCTTACCCGGACCGCACTCGATAACTTCGGTTAAAATATTTTTAAAAGCCGCTGTGCCCAAGTGTTGGCTGACCGAACGGTACTCATTGGGCGTGGGAGTTAAGATCAGGACTTCTTTGACGCGCTTCATACGACTCCTTTAAGGTAATCTCTCTAGGGCTATGACCGCCGGTAGGGAGGGGGGAAAGTCTTTGGTCATGAAATTTCCTAAAATATTATTAGTATGGCTACCTAACCAGAACTTAGGCTCCAGCCCTTTAAGGGCCACTTGGGTCTCTAAGCCGCCATCGAGCCCCATAGCTGAAACCACGGGCATATGACTTAAAAGTAAAGCTAGATCGCCTAAACTTAAGGCTCCGGGGGCTAAAACTATCCATATATCGCCATCTTGATCGATGGCTAAAGCCGAGCGGCTGGCTAAGCGGTCGGTCTTCTGAACCCGCACGCGTCCAAACTGGTCTAAAACCATGTAGGACTGAATGACCGTAGCGTACTCTTCTGGCCCGGCCCCTGAGGCCATGGTATCGAGGTCGATGAGCCGCCAATCAGAGGCTATCGAATCATTTTCAGTGCTTTGTTCATCAGATTGTTGTTTAAAACTTTCTAACGACTCAATTTTATCTTGAACTACATAACCCATCCAAGAGCGGTGGGGCTTAGCCGATAGATTTAGGCCCTCTCTTCTAAGTATGCCCATATAGCTTCGATCGGGATAATATTGCCCGGCATTAATAATAAGTAAGGCTTTGGGGAGCCTTTGGGCCCAGAGCCGAATGGTTGCCGGCGAATCCCGCCATTGGTCTTTCTCCGACTCATGATAGGGCGAAAGGCGAAAATAATCGGGCGAAGCCTTAAAGATGATTATGTCTTTAGATCCCAAGCGGGGCCCAAATCTGGCCGAAGTCTCAGCTAAAAACAGCCCCGGCTCAATGGGGACAAAATAAAGAGGCTCCAGCCAAGGGCCTTGGCCCAATTGGGAGGCAAAAGCCGAAAGGCAGTCGGCTAAAAGCTCTTTACGGCCATTGTGGCCGCTTAAGTTTTCCCGGCCAAAGGGCCTGGCGTCAGAAAGCGTAATGAGTTCGGTCAGATCGTTTTTCGATTGAATATCCACTTTCGGGGCCCGGCAGCTGACCTCAAGGGCCATGGGCCAAGAATCTAAGGCCTCCTTAAAGACCATGGTCAGCTTAAGGGTATCGGCGCCATCTGGTCCTTTTAAGGCAACTGAGCGGAGAAAACGCCCCGCCGAATCGGTTCCGACCGGGCTTAGCCAGCCGCCCAAATGCCAAATCAGGGCCCTTAAATTTTCATCGGCGAAATCATCCACTTGGCCCCCGCCGGCCTTACCCGAGGCCAGGGCCAGGCAGCCGGTAAAAAAGAGGGCCGCAAAACATAGCAAATATATTGTTTGGCAAACAAAGCGGATCATGATAAAATTTCGAAAAATAACATTGACGCAGGGGTATAGGGCCGTCGCCCCTGTCAGACTATCTTCCGCTTACCCCGGCTTAGTACCGAAATTAGGTCTCGTTTTGACCTTGCTAGCCAGTATCATAACACACCACTGACTGGTCAACCACGCCGCCCCTATAATTTCGGGCAGGTATTTTTTTATCGGTTCGCTTTAGCGGGCCGTTTAAGATCGTCAGCTAATTCCGGGCCAGGTGGAATAATTTAGGCCAAAACATAATCGGCGGGTTGGCCGCAAAGTGCCGCCAACCATGGGTCCAAATCTATCTGTCGAGTTTGCCTCTATTGGCAATCCCGGGGTCAACACCCCGCCAGCACATCGAAGGAGTCAAAATGCCCGCACAAATCATCAAGGGACTTCCCGTGGCCAACGCCATCCGCGAAGAACTCATCCCCAAGGTCAAGGCTTTGGTCGAAAAAGGCGTCCAGCCCAAGCTGGCCGTGGTTTTGGCCGGCGGCGACGAGGCCTCCAAGGTTTACGCCCAAGCCAAGGAGAAAGTCGGCGATAAGCTAGGTATCAAGGTTGAGATACACATCCGTCCGGACGACGTGACCCAGGACGATCTTTTGAAACTGGTCGACCAACTCAACGCCGATCCTAACGTTCACGGAATCCTGGTGGAGCTCCCCTTACCTAAGCACATCCAAAAAGAACTCATCATGAACCGCCTTGACCCCAAAAAGGACGTCGATGGCGTTCATCCGGTCAACCGCGGCTACCTGTTGGGCGGTCAGGAACACTTAGCTTTAGTGCCAGCCACCCCGCTTTCGTGCATTGAGCTCATCCAAAGAAGCGGCGTCGATCTTAAAGGCCGCCGGGTCGCTCTGGTCGGCCGAGGCGACACCGTGGGTCGCCCGCTGGCTAGCCTTCTCATTAAGCGCGACGCGACCATCACGGTCTGCCACACCAAAACGGTGGACATGGGATCGATTACTAAGGCTGCCGAAATCGTCGTGGCCGCAGCTGGAAGCCCAGGCTTAGTTAAGGCCAGCATGCTTTCCCCGGGCCAGACCGTTATCGACGCTGGCATCAACCAGCTGCCCGACAATTCCATCATCGGCGACGTTGAGCCCGCCGCAGCTGACGTCGTGGCCTTTCTCACGCCGGTTCCCGGAGGCGTTGGCTCTCTAACCACCAGCATCATCATGAGTAATCTATTAAAGGCCGTTCAGCTCCAGGGCCTAAGCTGAGACTAGACGAATTAATTATAAACCATTTCTTTGTTTGGGCGTTATCGTCGCCCAAGAAAGGTTTTTCATATGAGTTCCAATTTGCCCGTTTATGATATGACTATCAACGAGTTCCTCAAAGTGGCGGCTTCCAGCGCCCACGTGCCAGGCGGCGGCAACGTTTCAGCCGTGGTGGCCACCTTGGGAGCCTCCATGGGCGCCATGGTAGCTAGTCTAACCAAAGGCAAGAAAGGCTACGAGGAGTATCAAGAGGCCAATGAGGAAATTCTTAAAGCCTTCCTCGATGGTATAGAGGCCCTTAAGGTCATGACTTTGGCCGATATTGAGGCCTTCGACTACTACATGGCCCAATTTAAACTGCCCAAAGACACTGACGAGCAGAAAGCGGCT
>JAITJB010000152.1 GCA_031279155.1 Deltaproteobacteria bacterium
CAAAAGCCGTGGCCGTAGCGGCGTTTGAGCCGGCCACCCGCCTTAAGGTCTGGCTACCTAGGCAGCTCCCCAAGGCTTTACCTCCTTCCTTAAGGCTTAGAGCCGCAGCCGTGGTGGCGCCGGCCTTAGCCGAAGTTTTGACCGTTTTGGTAACGAGCTCTTCGGCCAGTTCTAGGCCAGTTATGTCGCCGTCACAATAACTGGAAAGCCCGGAAACTAACGTGGACACTGCTTCGATCCCGCCAGCCGTTAGAGCGCTGGCTTTAGCGCAGGATCCGATGTCTAAAAAGTTCCCGGCTATGGTCTTTTTGTCCAAGGGCTCAATTCCAGCGTTATCGGCCACGCGGCCGGTTCGTTTACTGGAAACGCCTGTGGATTTCATGTCCTGGTCAGAGGTAGCCTTGCGGCTATTGTACTTTTTGGTCGTCTCCTTGGTCCCCATCAACTTGGCCTTTTGGTACTTACCATTTCTAGCCTGGCTCAAGGTTTTATCGACGCCAGATTGGCTGGTGCAATCCTTGAGCTGATAAGTATCGGTAACCTTTCCGTTGGAGTCTGTGGTCACCAGATCGACCGTTTGATCGATGGGGTTTTCAGAGAGCTTTGTAACGCGCCCCTTTAAGAGGTTAGAAGGCGTAAGGTTAAGCTTATCTCTAAAGAGGAGCTCATGAACTACGCCTTTTAATTGCGGGCACTCGCCGCTTCTCGATAGCGCTTCCTGACCGATGACGTCTAGGTAGTGCTCTTTGGAGGCTGACAAAATGTTGGTAAAATCAAGCGGGCCGCTCTGATTTTCCTTTTCCTCTGAGTTAACGCTCTGGCTTTTCTTGATCTCGGTCATGGGGCTTCTCCTTTAAGGAAAGAGGTTAATTTTATCAGAAGGACAACCCTCATGTTCACCGGCAGAAAGACTTTAGCAATGCTTATGCCAAGACCAAAAGCAAGCCAAAAAATAAAATAAAACTTTGATTTTTGTTGCTTTATAAAATTGGAAAATTTTAGAAAGTAAGATTTCTTATGAAAATTTTCATCGGCTCTAAATTTTTACAAGCATTGGCTGGCTGGCGGGTTTGCCTGCTTGCTTGCCTGCCTGCTTGCTGGCAAGCAAGTCGAGAAAGCCTGGGACAACAAGAAAGCCGAAGACAGGGCCGCAGCTTATTCATTACTTTTGCCTATAATATTGTCAATAGGCCTATTGACAATCTGATAGTTTTTAGACTATATTTTTAGCACAATTATATTAGATTACAGTTCCAGGGCTTCAGAATGCTGCCAATAGTTTGTCTATTATGTTTTGGTTTGGTCTATTATGTTTGGTTAGAGATGGGTAAAATCAAAAATAAAGCCGAGGGCTTAGCCCTCGGCTTATAATTAATCTTTAAAAATAGCTTTTAGGTCGTACTGACCCTTGAAAAATCGGCTATCAGTTCAAAGAGGCGGCTAGTGCGGTTTAGGAGGGCCACCCTAGCGTTTTTGATCTCGGGATCGGGGTCATCTACTAACACGTCGTCAAAGAAGGCGTCCACAGGCCCCCGGAGGGTGGCAATACGGTCCAAAAGGCCAGAGTAATCTCTAGATTCTAAGTATTCTTTACTTTCCTCTTCTAAGACGCTGACAGCCGTAGAGAGGTTTTTCTCAGCTTCTAGGCTTAAGAGATCGCCTTTAACTAAGTTTTCTTTGGTGCCGAATTTTTTGATGATGTTAACCACCCGTTTGAAGGTCTGAGCCAGATCTCTAAAGCCATCGCGCTTTTTGAGGGCTTCTAGGGCCGTAGCCCTACCAACCGCCGCCAAGGGGTTGTTGCCGTAGAGGCCTAAGATGGCTTCGGCCCCGTCAGCGCTGACGCCTAAGGACAGAATGTGGCTTTTTAGGCGAGCCCTAAAGAAATCCAAGGTCTCAGTTTTTATCTCTTTGGCCGGTCGTTTGGCTACCGCGCCCAAGTTGGTGATGGCCCGGTCGATATAGGGCTCTAAGGACCAATTAAAGTTACGGTCAAGCATTATTAGTATTATGCCCAGAGCTTGGCGCCTTAAGGCGAAGGGGTCGGTTGCGCCAGTTGGTATGAGCCCAACCGAAAAGCAGCTGACAATGGTATCGAGCTTATCGGCGATACTTAATATGGCCCCGGCCATGGAGGTGGGGATTTCGCCGCCAGAGCGGATGGGTAGATAATGCTCACGGATGGCTTCGGCCACTTCGGCCAACTCGCCGTCGGCTAAAGCGTACTCCTGGCCCATGATGCCTTGGAGAGAAGGAAATTCTCCGACCACGCCGGTGACTAGATCGTTTTTACAAAGATCGGCCGCTCTCGATATTATCTCCCTTAATTCCGGGCAGTTTTGATTGGATAATTCCAAAGCTAGGGCTTTAAATCTCTGGACTTTTTCCCAGGAGGTGCCCAAAAGATGGTGGAAGACCACCTCTTTGAGAGTTTCCCCACGGTCGGCCAGCCTCACCTTGCGGTCCTCTAGGTAATAGAACCGAGCGTCGTCGAGCCTAGCCCTAAGAACTCTTTCATGGCCTTTTTTGACCACGTTCATGTCCTTGGCTCTGGTGTTGTTGACGGCAATGAAGTAAGGGGCCTGACGGCCCTTGCCATCGGTGATGGGGAAATAGCGCTGGTGCTCTTTCATGGCCGTTGAGGCGACGGCTAAGGGGAGCTCTAAAAATTGAGAGTCATAATGGCCTAAAACGGCGCAGGGCTCTTCGAGGAGGTTAGCCACCTCATCAACTAGAGCTTCATCGAGAGAGACTTTAAGATCGGAGTTGGTTTCCTCGATAACTCTAGCCAATTCTTTTTTGACCATCTCTCTTCTAGCGTCAAAATCCACTAAAACATGGGTTTCAGCCAATCTGGAGGGGTACTCGTCAGGATTGGTGATGACCACCGGGCCAGGGTGCAGGAAGCGATGGCCGAAACTGACCTTACCGCTCTTAAGGCCGGCAAAGGCCAAGGGTAGGATCTCGCTATCTAAGACGGCCAAGAGCCAGTGGACTGGCCGGACGAATTGATAGGTCCCGTCGCCCCAACGCATGACTTTGGGAAAGGGGAGGCTCTCAAGTACGGCCGGGATAAGTTCGCCCAAGACTTCAGCCGCCGAGCGGCCTTTAACCGATTTGCGGACGGCCAGATAAGGCCCCTTGGGGGTGTTTTGGGTGATTAGATCGCCTACCGGCACCCCTTGGCCCTTGGCAAAGCCCATAGCCGCCTTGGTGGGGTTACCGTTGGCGTCGAAGGCCGCCGATAGCGGCGGGCCAGTGATCTCTTCTTCAACGTCGGGCTGCTTCAATAGTAAGCCCCATAGACCCATGGCTAGCCGCCTAGGGCCGCCCCAAACCATGACCCGGTCGTAGGTGAGACCTGCGGCTTTCAAATCGCGGTGGATTCGCTCCTTCATATAGCTAATGGCCGGCCCAAAATAGGTGGCCGGGATCTCTTCGACCCCTAGCTCTAAGATAAAATCAGCCCTGGTCACAGAGGCACCTCCCAACGGCCCATAAGCGGATGGCCCATTTCCTCGCGCTGTTTGACGTACAGGTGAGCCACGCTTCTGGCCAGCTTTCTGACCCGTCCAATGAAGCGGGTGCGTTCGGCCACGCTAATGGCCCGGCGGGCGTCAAGAAGATTGAAGGTGTGGGAACATTTCAGGCAGTAGTCGTAGGACGGTAGGACCAGCCCGGCTTCGCTGAGCTTTACAGACTCAGCCTCGTACATGTCAAAGAGGGTGAAGAGCATTGAGACGTCGGCCAATTCGAAATTGTGTTTGGAGTATTCCACCTCCCCTTGGTGGTGGACGTCGCCATAGCGGAGCTCGTTGTTCCAGTTTAGATCGTAGACATTGTCAATACCTTGGAGGTACATGACCAACCTCTCGATCCCGTAGGTAAATTCCACTGAGATAGGCTTGAGATCAAAACCACCAACCTGCTGGAAATAGGTGAACTGAGTCACCTCCATGCCGTCGAGCCAGACCTCCCAGCCAATGCCCCAAGCCCCCAAGGTGGGCGATTCCCAATCGTCCTCAACGAAACGAATGTCGTGCTCCAATGGATCAATACCCAAGGCCTTGAGGCTTTCTAGATAGAGCTCCTGGGATTGTAAGGGCGAGGGTTTGATCAGCACCTGAAATTGGTAATAGTGCTGCAGGCGGTTGGGGTTTTCGCCGTAGCGCCCGTCGGTTGGCCGGCGGGAGGGTTGGACATAAGCGGCGCGCCAGGGTTCTGGTCCCAGACTGCGGAGGGTCGTTGCCGGATGGAAAGTCCCAGCGCCTACTTCCATGTCGTAGGGTTGATGGATCAGGCATCCGTGATCAGCCCAGAACCTAGTCATGGTTTGGACCACCTCCTGAAAGGAGAAGGGGGCCTTGGTAGTCATAA
>JAITJB010000232.1 GCA_031279155.1 Deltaproteobacteria bacterium
CTCAATATTGCGCTGGCCTATTTGGGTGCCTGAGGTGATATTGGAGACAACGTTGGCCCCACCGCTGATGATGGCCTCTAAACCGGCTAAGCTACCCACAGTTCGCTCCATGAACTGGATCAAGACGGCAATGGCGTAATCGCCGTATTTGCCGCTTCTTTCCTTGTTGGGGCTGGTGGGCAGCATGTAGTGGTTCATGCCGCCAAAATGAAGTTTGGGATGGTAGAGACAGACGGCTACACAAGAGCCTAAGAGAGTGGAAATAATATGAGGCTGCTTGGAGATAAAGTATTCACCAGGCAAAATGAAAACGCGATTTATTTCACTAGACATTAAATGGGATTTCCTTCCTGAGGCCGCTGACTTTGCTAAAGAGATCTAGCGCTTGGCTTTTTTTTCAGCCGTCAAGGCCGAAGGCCAGGCGGACAATTCCGTCAGCCGCTAAGACTAAGCCTAAGCCGCCGTCACCCAAAAGAGCGCTTCCGGCCAGAAAGTTTAAGCGCTTAAATTGTTCGCCCAACTCCTTAACCACCACCTGTTGTTGGCCCATGACTTCATCGACCAAAAGGGCGTAGCGGCCAGCTAGAGTTTCGACCATGACCAATAGCCCATCAGAGGGATCCGGGTGCTCGGGCTCTAAATCGAACAGTTCGTAGAGCTTAATTAAGGGGGTAATTTGACCGCGCCTGTTTAAAATTAAGCCCCGGCCCTCAACTGTCGATAGTTCGTCAGGCGCCGGCCGTAAGGACTCTAAGATCTCATCTAGGGAGATGATGAAGTTAGCTTGACCAACTCTGACGTGGAGGGCCTTGATGACCTGGAGGGTAACTGATAGGGGGATTTTAAGGGTAATAGTCGTACCGTGGCCGACCTTGGAGTCGACGTTTATCGAGCCATTTAAGGCGCTAATATTAGTGCGGACCACGTCCATACCCACGCCGCGACCTGAGACGTCGGTGATTTCCTTGGCCGTGGAAAAACCGGCGCCAAAAATAAGGCCAATGGCTTCCTTGTCGGTTAAAGCCGCAGCTTGGGTTTCGTTCATCATGCCTTTGGCGACGGCCACCGTGCGCATGACCTCTGGATCAATACCTTTGCCGTCATCTTCAACCGTCATGTAAAAAAATTCTTTATCAGCCGCCGCCGTAACCTTAAGTAAACCTTCCAAAGGCTTGCCGTTTTGTTGACGAATATCAGGCAGCTCAAAACCGTGGTCCATGGAATTTCTAACCACGTGGACTAGCGGGGCCTCTAAGCTCTCGGCTATGGACTTATCGAGTTGGACGTCTTGGCCCTCGAGAACGACCTTAACCTGCTTACCTAGTTGGTGGCTAAGTTCCCTAGCCATCATGTTGACCTTCTGAAGGATGCCCTTTATGGGTACCCGCCGTATCTCCATTAAGCTCTCTTGGAGTTCGTCTGAGAGCTCGCGGAAGGCCTGATTGGCGTTTTTAAAGGCCCGGATAGTGTTGGGGTTAACTTTTTCCTGTTCAATGGTCTTTTGAAGGTAATTAAATGTCTCAGCCGTAACGATAAGTTCGCCGACATAGCTCATAAAGCCGTCGACTTTTTCTTCGGAGATGCGCATGGTTTTGTGTTCTTGTTTGGCGTCTTTTTCTTTTCTTGGTTCATCGTTTTTGGCTTCATCGACCGGGGCCGCCCCGTTACCGCCCTTGGCGGCTTGGGAAGAAGTAGGCGATTGTTCCGGTTCGGCTTCCGGGTTAGTTATATCTAAAGAAGAGACAAAATCTAAGAACTTATTTTTAACTAGATCGACCAATATGGGATCAAAGTCAAGTCCGCTCTCGTAGACAGCCGTAAAGTCTTCCATGGCCACCTGGTATTTGGCCTCGAGTTCGGTCCAGCTGTTATTTTTAACTAAGTTACCGATTTCTTTTAAGGAAGAATCAAAACCCTTGGGATCAAAAGAAGAGGCGCAGATGTTATCAATGGCCGCTAATATGGGTTCGGTCAGTTCAACCCCTTTGTAGTGGACGGCCTGAGGCCGGATGAAAGCGGCTTTGCCTTTGGCTTTTTCTTCGGTGGTAATGGGTAGCGAATTTATTAGGTTAGTTATGTCTTGGATGAGCTGATCGGGGTCGGTCCCCAAATCTAGGGCCTGGGCCAGGAGGGACTTAATTTTTATGCAAGCTTCTTGATAATTTCCGCCCTGACCATTTGAGGCGCCCGAAGAGCCGGCGCTGGTTGAGCCGGTAGATTCCATCCAATTTACCAGTTCAGATAAAAAGGCCGATTCTTCTTGGGTCATGTTAACGGATGTGTCGCCTTCCGATAGGCGATCGAACATGGCCTTAAGGTGGTTACCGGCAAGATAAAGATATTCGATGGCCTTAGGATTAGCCGGGCGAGTGGCGTGCCTTATTTCGTCGAGGAGGTTTTCAAGCTTGTGGGCAAAGTCTTTGATGTGATTTAGGCCGAAGAAAGCGCTGGAGCCCTTAAGGGTGTGGGCGGCTCGGAAGACCGGGTTAATAGTGTCAAGGTCAGTGGGATCTGATTCAAAGGCTGACAGGCTTGAGGTGTACTCATCCATCAATTCCTTTGACTCAGTAATAAAATCTTGAAGCAATCCCGCATCGAGTTCCATTTCGGACATAATCAGACCTTCTAAGACGTAAGTTTAAATCATTCTTGGGTGAAAGTTGCGTCCGAAGAATCGTCAGCTCCTTTGGCCGCGTCAGGAAGAGTCAGCCCGCAGATGGCGTTTAGCTCTCTTGAAACTGATTTGACATTAGTGATTTGTTTTTTCAGATCCTTTATGAGTGAAGGGATAGAGACCAGTGATTGCCGGAAGTAATCATCTATCTGGCCAGTTAAAAAAGGTTTGACAAAGGCCGAGAAGACTACCCACTGATTTTCCACCTGAACAATGTTTTCCATGGCGGCTGAGGCGCCTTCCTCTAAGCGACGAGCCAGTTTTTCGGGGATGGATTTAAATTCTCCATCGGTTTGACCTTGGCTAAGAAGGCCCAAGGCTTCTCTGGCCATCTGGACGATACGGCTATTGTAAAAACTAAGGTTATCTTCCTGGCGGCGCAGGGTAAGATACGTCTTAATCCTAGCTAAAAGCTCATTTCGCTCAAAGGGCTTTTCCATAAAATCAGCCGCTCCCAGCTCTCTGGCCTGGGATTTTTCGCGGTTGTGGAATTTTCCCGATAGGAAAATAACAGGTATATTGGCCGTCGCTGGATTGGATTTTAAAGCCCGCATGACGTCAAAGCCGTTCATGCCAGGCATCATAATGTCTAGGATAATGAGTTCCGGCGATTGCTCGGTAGCAATTTCCAGCCCTTCGGCGCCAGTCATGGCGTCTAGGCACTCAAATCCAGCCTTTTGAAGGATAGCGCCTAGGAGTTTATGTATCATCTGATCGTCATCGACGATCAAGATCCTAGGAGCGGCGGCAGTTTGAAAGTTGGTGTTCATGGAGGGTACTTCTTCCCCGGGAAATGGCTGACATTTGTAGCCATCATCCATTTTATAGGAAACCTACGAAAATAACAACTATATATGAATTCCTCCCAAAGGCTTAAAGATGAGGTATGGCTAAAATTAGGCTTTAAAACCAAAAAAAGCCAGGCGCCGCAAAAAGTAAGGCGACAAAAAAGCCCGGCGCCAAAGGCGCCGGGCTAGATAAAAACAAAAATCAACAATCAAAAGGTTTAGGCTCGCCTGATTAAATTATTTATTGCTGAACAAACTGGGCGCGGCGATTCTTGGCCCAAGCAGCCTCGTTGTGGCCGGGATCAATAGGATCTTCTTCACCGTAAGAGATGGTAGAAAGCCTTGAAGAGCTGATACCTTGGTCAACGAGATAGTTATAGGCAGTTTGAGCCCGGCGATCGGCTAGGGCGCGGTTGTAAGCCAAGGTGCCCCTCTCGTCGCAGTGGCCCTGAATAACAGCCCTGACAGTGGGGAATTGTTTGAGGTAGGCGGCCTTAGCGTTGATGACCGAAACCTGATCGCTTCTGATGTTAAAACGGTCAAAGTCGAAGAGAACGTTGTTGTGCTCAAACTCATACCTAAGTTGGGTTGACATGTCTGTGCCGGTATCTACTACGGCCTTTTTTTGGCAGGCCATGACCACCAGACCCAAGCTCAGGGCGAGGGCAACGAGCATCAATTTCTTCATGGGGATCCTCCATGTGTTTCTTATTGCAGAATATAAAGCGCACCTAACAAGGATACGCGCGGGAAATTCCCGGGCCAGTCGCCACCGCCGGTCAGGATTTTCACTATCTCTATGGGACCGACTCATTTAAGAAGCCGATACAGTTTAATTTTAATGCAAGATGAAAAATAAGGCAAAAAGAAAAAGGCAGGGGCCCAAGCTGATAGGCCAAGCCGCGAAAATACATAAAATCAGCACTTGGAATTATAAAGCTAGATTTTTCATGTGTCAACGATTTTATGTAATTTCCTACAAGTCACAAGAGCCTTCCGATTAAAGATCGAGAAGCCCGCTTTGGAGATCGATGGTGGCCGTAAAGCCCAAGCCGGCTTCGGCCTTTTGGGTGAGGCCCCGAGAGCGCAAAGTGTCCCCGGCTCTTGGAGGCTCGAAAATGGCCTTAGGCGTCTTGCTACTGTGACTGAGTAAACTTAAGACTTCTAAGACCGAAGTCTGCCGACCAGTGGCCACGTTAAAAATACCATCACCGGGATCGCTAGCTAAGGCGGCTAAGACGGTCGCTCTGACCACATCAGTTACATGGATAAAATCCCTGGTTTGGGTGCCGTCGCCGTAGATGACCGGGGATCTCCCTTCGCTTAAGGCTTTAACGAATATGGGCACAACTCCGGCGTCGGCCCCTTCAGCCGATTGGCGCGGTCCGTAGACGTTAAAATACCTAAGAGAGACGGTGATCAGCCCGTGGCTATCTCGGTAAGAGAGGCCTAAATGCTCGCCTAAGAGCTTTATGGCCGCGTACGGCGTATTGGGTTGGGGTAGTAAGGCTTCGCTGTGAGGGCCCTCTAGATGGCCGTAGACAGCGCTACTTGAGGCGTAAACTAGCCTAGGGACCTTAGCTTCCACGCAGGCCCGCATGACGGTTAGAGTGCCTAAGCCGTTATTGTCTAAGCAGGTCTCCGGCTCAGTTTGGCTCAAGGGAACTGAGGTCATAGCAGCTAAATGAAAGACGGCGGCCATGCCCTTGGCCAGCTGATTGACCAAAGCCCCATCGCGAACATCGCCTTCAACTAGCCTGACCTTTGGTCCAGCCTTTAATAGGTTAGATCGGCGCCCGCTAGAGAGGTTATCTAAAACAGTCACATCAGACCCCATGCTAGCTAACTTTTCGGCCAAATGGGAGCCAATAAAGCCGGCCCCGCCTGTGACCAGAGCGGGGCCAGGAAAGTCGCTTAAAATCGGAGCCTGGCCTTTATGACTACTATGACTACGATCGGCGGGGTGGGAGGTTAGGTTAGTCAAAGTAATCCTTTCAGAGTAAGGTATCCCAAAAAGCTAAGGGATCGTTTAGCGGTTGTAGCCGAACCAGGCGTTTTTGAACCAGGCCTGGCCGACGAAGTTAGCGAAGGCCGGCTCATATTGGGCTTCTTCAAAGGTGGGCCAGAGCATGAGATCTTGCTGTTTGGCCGTATGGCGCAAAAGGGGTTTGGTGATTTCCACGTCCTCGTGCCAGGCCGCCCATCTGGCCAGGGCGTAGCGACTGGCGCCGGGATTAATGGCTTCGGCTCCGGTCCAATACTTCTCGGCTTCTGACAAGAGAAAGTCGACGTCAGCTAGGGCCACCCGGGTCATCTCAGCCATCAAAAAGCCCTTCTCAGCTAGTAGCATAGCATATTCGGCTCGGTTTGAGCTGGTCAGAATTTGGCTCTCAATTTGAGCTTCTATCTGGTCTTCTTGGTAGCTAGCCTCAGCTGCGGTCATGAGCTGACCGGCCAAGCGGAAAAAGGCCATCTGATCTTCGGCTGGCGTGTAGCCAGTGGCGGCCACCCTTCGAAAAAAGATAGCCATCTGAAACTTATACCAAGCCGGTAGCGTGTGAGGATCTACCGCCGACATAAGCCTTTCCAATTCCCGGTTTAAGACGGTGGCCAGCCTTTCTTGAAAGGTGGACGAAGAAAGGGTTGTGCCTGGCGAGGGCACATCGGACAGAAGGCTGGCTGACCTTGGATTGGGCCTAGGGATTTGAGCTGAGGCTCTCTCGCTAGGCGATTGTTCTAGAGATTTTTGGAACAAAATCCCCGAATGAGACAAAAGCTCAAGGCCAACGCGGTATTCATGGAGCACCTGTTTAAAAGAGCGCCTGGCAAAGGCCGAAGAGGTAAAATTTTGATCGTCTGGCCAGTTGGGGGTCTCAGATAAAAGGGTAAAGAGAGTCAGCCCGCGGGCGAAACGGTAATCGGGTTCATTGGGGGCCAGTTCGATTAGTAAGATGCAGACGTCGTTTAGGAGCCTTAAGCCCTGGAGCCTATAGGTCGGGAGCGCTTCGGCGGTCTTCCAAACTAAGGCGGCGACGGTTCTCAGTAAGTCTATGCGGGTGGTGTTAGACCGCAAAAATTGCCGAAAGCCGGCAAAAGCTTCGGCGGTCAGGACCTCGCGGATTTGGTTGGAGGGATTTCCCAGATCTTGGACCTCCAGGTAGTCTACGCCCCTTTGGAACCAGGAGCTGGCCGGGTCAGGCTCGCGGCTTATGGCTTGGGTGAAGAAGCTCTTGGATTTGTCGTGCTGAGCCTCAAAATTGTCTTGCGGACCAACAACAGATAATTTAAGCAATATATGGGCCAAAGATCTCAGATGCTGAAGGCGGGTGGGATCGGTATCGTAAGCTTGGCGGTATTTTTTTTCAGCCTCTATCCAACAAAAGAGCTGTCTGGCCGTCAGTTCGCCTGGAGCTTCAAAAGTAAGGCTAGAGGCTAAAGTGTTGGTCTGATATTCCAGCCTTTGGCCCCACTCATGCCAGGCCGGGGCCTTTTGAGGGCTCATGACGACGTATTGGGCCATCTTGCGATCGCCCTCTTGGATAAGAGATCGGAAAATTCTGCCGTCAACTTGGCGGTCGGCCCGCTTGTAGAAATCTTGGCCCCAATTTAATAGAACATCGGGATCGTCGGGGGCTTTGGTTAACCAGATTTGGTAAACTTTGTCTTTAAGCTCGCATAAGGCTAAGAAGCTGTCGTTATCCGGGGCATTGGCGTCCGCCCGGTCAAGTTGGCCAATAAGCGCTGCCAGTTCAAAGCGATCCAATGGTAAGGCAAGGGCTTCCGGGTAGAGGGCCAAGGCCTCAGAGAAAAGCTCTCGCTTAGATTCAATCTTATTTTCGGTTTCTGATAGGGCCATTAGAGTTGCGGCCCAAGCTTCCAAGACCTCGACTTTTTTAAATTTTAAGGGACCAAATTTTCCTTGGGGGCCGGGCCAAGGGACCTCAACGGGCATGGCGGCCCACAGGGCCGTAAAATCCTCTCTAGCTGCCTTAAGATGCCCGGCTCGCCTTGTAACATCCTCGGAATTAATGAGGTAAAACCTATCTCGCCAATAATCGGGGTTATGGAGGGGGTTTATGTTTTCTCCAATATAGTGCCTTTCAAGCTCTATGAGATCGACCTCACCGCGAGAGAGGCGTTTATTCCAGGCCAGTTCGTTTAAGTAGGGATCGGTATAGGTAATCGGGGCGTTGCTACTTACGGGGTCGGTTAGCTCATTTTGAATTTCAACTTCCAGGCGGGCGGCGTGCTCAAAATGTGACAGGGCGTCGGCCATCAAGGCGGCTCGGGCTTGAGGGTCATGGATAAAAAGAGCCCTGGTTTCGGCTAAATGACCTAGTAAGCGCCAGACGGCGGGATTGTTAGGCTGCTGGGCGGAAGCCTGATAGCCTAGGATGACGACCTTATCGAGTTGGGCGGCGTAGCCTTCCTCGAGATCTTCCTTGGAAGCCGAAAGAAGTTTTTGCCTAGCTTCCAAAAAAGCCATGCCGCCAGGCGAGGACAAAAGAAGGTTGGGGTCTTCTGGCAATTGATGGATGATCTGCGGGATGTAGCCTAGGTGGGGCTTGGGGCTGTCAGCCGGATCGCTAGGAGCGTTTGATGCGCCAGGGTCGTTAAGATTGTTAAGATCGCTAAGATTATCAGAAAGTAAGGGCGAGGAAAAGCTCAAGCTGAAAAATAAGACCAAAAGTAAAAACGAGCGCATGTTCGGAAGTAAAACCGAAAGCTTGTTAGGGGGCGGGAAAGGTCCTTCAGTTCGAGCGGTTGGCCGGACGCTTTGGTCCGGGGCCCGCTCTAGAGAATGTCGAGCCATATTTCTCCCCTCAAGATAAAATGTAAGTTGATCGGAAAAAGAGGCTAAAGTTTAGTTAAATTGTCAGGCCCGGCCCACAAAGATCCGGCTTTTATTGGAGTAATCTTTGATCGGATCTAAAACCGTAAGGCCGGCGGCATTAGCTAAGGAGCTTACGTTTGTTAGCGTATCGGGCCAAATCTCCATTAAAATGTGGCCGCCGGGCGCAAGTAAGTCCGGGGCCTTATTGATAAGCCGGCTAATGAGATTAAGACCGTCAGGCCCACCATCTAAGGCTAAAGTGGGCTCAAAATTGGCTACGGTCAAATCTAAGTCGCTTAAATTACCCGAAGGAATGTAAGGCAAATTGGCGCAGATCAGATCAAAGCGCTCTCCGGCGAAAGGAGAGGCTAAATCGCCTTGGGTAAAATTGATTCTTTGGCTGACCTCGTGGGTATTAGCGTTTAAAATAGCAACTTCTAGAGCCTTAGCCGAAATATCTGAAGCCTCGATTAAGACAGTTTGGTGATTTTTAGCTAGGGCAATGGCAATAGCCCCGCTGCCTGTGCCAATGTCGCAGGCTTTGGGCTCTGGGTTTTGGCATAATTTTAATATTCTTAAGGCTTCGTCTACCAGGTGCTCGGTTTCCGGTCTAGGTATTAGGGTAGCCGGGGTGACCTTAAAATCTAACTTGTAAAACTCCTTATGGCCCATAATGTAGGCTACGGGCTCATGGTTTGACCTACGCTTGACTAGCTCGCGATATGCGGTCAATTCAGAGCTATTTAAGACCCGTTCAAAATTAATATACAACTGTACTCTTTTAAGATCCAGTACCATGGTCAGTAAAAGCTCGGCGTCCAGCCGTGGGGAGCTAGGCTCTCTTTTACCAAGAAAATCAGCCGTAACGGCTAAAATTTCACCGACTGTCCAGACCTTTTCGCTCATTTGTAGGCCTTAAACTGAAAATAGTGAGTTTTAAGAAAGTAAATTCTTTGATTTTAAAATCAAACATTATCCCCGACCGAAGCCAGAAGCCTGGTCTGGAAGTAGGCCGAGACCTCGGTAATAACCTCCGAGAGATCGCCATTTAGGATCTCCGGAAGCTTATAAAGCGTAAGCCCGACCCGGTGGTCGGTTAAGCGGCTTTGGAGGAAGTTATAAGTTCTTATGCGCTCATTGCGCTCCCCGGTCCCGACTTGTTCGCGGCGCTCGCTAGAAATTTTGCGGCTCTGCTCATTGGCCGCCCTATCTAAGAGCCTAGCTCGGAGAACTTTTAGGGCTTTAAGTTTATTTTTTAGTTGGCTTTTTTCGTCTTGGATGGCTACGACTAAGCCCGTTGGCAGGTGGGTGACCCGGACGGCGGAATCGGTCGTGTTTACGCTCTGCCCTCCAGGGCCTGAGGACCTAAAGACGTCGACTCTGATTTCTTCGGGTTTGATGTCCACTTCTACCTCTTCGGCCTCCGGGAGAACGGCAACGGTGACGGTGGACGTATGAATGCGCCCCATGGTCTCCGTTGAGGGCACCCTTTGGACTCGGTGGACCCCGCTTTCGTATTTTAGGTGGCTATAGACCCTTTCGCCCTCGATGGAAAAGACTATCTCCTTAAAGCCCCCCATGGTGCTAGGGCTTGAGCTTAAGACTTCGGTTTTCCAGCCCTTATTTTCAGCAAAGCGACTGTACATGCGGTAGAGATCGGAGACGAACAAGGTGGCCTCGTCGCCGCCGGTGGCGGCCCGGATTTCCACGATGGTGTTTTTTTCGTCATTGGGATCTTTGGGTAGTAGTAGGATTTTAAGTTCTTTTTCTAGATCGCTTTTGGTCTTATTGAGGCTTTCAACCTCGTCTTGGGCCATATCCCTAAGTTCCTGGTTGGGATCGGCCAGAAGGCTCTTGGCACCGCTTAGATCCTCATCGGTCTTGGTAATTTTACGCCAAATGGTCAGAAGTCGGCCCAATTCGGCGTGGCGTTTGGCCGCCGCCGAATAGAGTTTCTGGTTTTTGGCTAAGTCGGGATTTTGGAGATCTTGCTCCAATTCCTGGTAACGGGCCTCCAGAGCGGGCAGGTTGGTGGAATCAAGCGACATCGGGTTTTATACTCTTAGCGCTCCTAGCGTAAACGCTAGGCATGGTCAAGACGGACTCCAGGGAGTAAAGAGCTACTTGTAGTTGACTTTCATCTGGACGGCGGGTGGTAAGCCTTTGGAGTAACAATCCCGGCCAGATTAGAGCTTGTAAGAAGCGATTATTTTTTTTGCGGACGGCTAAGCGCTCTATCTCGTAGGATAGGGCCACAATGGGGAACATTAAGATGAACTTTATGGCCAGGCCAAAAGCCGTGCCATGAGTTTGAAATGGGGCCCAAAAGCGCATGATTATGGGGAAAAAGATGGAAAAAAAGACGAAGCTTATGATTAAGACCATAAAAACAAAAGCCGTGCCGCAGCGCTTATGCCAGGTCGGAAAGGAGCTAGCCGACTGAGGGGTTAAAGGCAAGGAGGCTTCGTAGGCATAAATGGCTTGGTGTTCGGCCCCGTGATAGGCAAAAAGCCGGCCTACCATGGGGATGAGGCCAATAGCCCAGATGTAAGCCAACAAGAGGGCCATTTTGATAAGTCCATCAATAAAGTGGAAAAGAAGGTCGCTTTCGTTGAAATTAAAGAGGAGGCCGATTTTTTGGCTTAGAACGTGTGGTAGAGCTAGAAATAAAAAGATGGATAGCGCGAGGCCCGAAATAGTTGACGTAATAATGGATATGATTTCTATAATGGCTTGCTGACGAGGCGTAAAGGGTTTTGGCTCTGGCTTTGGCTTGGACTTTTTTGGGGGCTTGGTTTTGGCTTTGGATTTGGAATTTGAGTTGGAATTTGTTTGGGAATTTGCTTGGGGTTCGGGCTTTTGGGCGGCTTTCGATTTTGGCGTAGCGTTCGATCTCTGGCTTTCGGCGATTGAGGTAGAAAAACTCATAGCCTTAAAGCCCAAAACCGACGTTTCCACGAGGATAGCCAGCCCCCGAATCAAAGGTAGACCTAAGAAATTGCCTCTCTTGGCCCAGCGAGTGCGCGGCGTAATTTTAGTTCTAAGGCTGCCGTCCGGGGCCCTAACGGTCACAGCCCAGGATTGGTCCCCTACCATCATGACGCCTTCAATAACGGCCTGGCCACCAATGGGAGATTTAGAGGGTTCCGGTGGTGGACTGTCATTTGTAGTGTGACTAAAGGGCCACCGCGTTAACCAGGCCCAATTAGATCCATTACCAGAACCCTTAGGGCTTGGCATGGGCATTCACTTTTTCTTTTTGGTCGTAGGCTTGGGAGAGTGCGCGTATTTTGTAATAAAACGGTCTATCCGGCCCAGGGTGTCAACCAGCTTTTGCTTACCGGTAAAGAAGGGGTGGCAAGCCGAGCAGATCTCAACCCTAATGGAGTCTAAGACCGAGCCGGTGGTAAAAGTGTTGCCGCAGGCGCAAGAAGCGGTTATTTCTTTAAATTTTGGATGGATATCTTTTTTCATAAAAGACAACCGGCCTCCTTTATATCGACTTAGGGCAGTCGGGATGGGTTAATTATTTTGGCCCAAGGCCAAGCTTCTTTAGGCTACCAGATGGGTAGCCTAAATGTGCAATCGGGTATTAGACCATAACATGGTCTGGCTGTCAAGATT
>JAITJB010000153.1 GCA_031279155.1 Deltaproteobacteria bacterium
AGCATTTGTGCCTCCTAGGAAAAAATTGATTATGGCTCAAAATTAAATTCTTGACCAGAGTCTGGTCTGATAAAATTTTGGGAATTGGGGTTAATTTTTATTTAAAATACTAGTCTGAACGCGTACCTGGTCTTGGCCTGGCTTTTGTTGGATCGGCCTTGGGAGAAATGTCTTCAATCAGAACTCCCATGCGTCCCCCGCAGACCATGCCGTCCTCTTCAGCCGAGTCGGTTAAGTCGATGGTCATTAATAAATGGCCAGAACTGCCCATAACCTCACGGGCGTTGGTTATGACCTCTGCCTCGGCGCAGCCGCCGCCGATACTGCCAACTGTCCGCCCGTCAAAGAAAGCCACCATCTTGGCGCCTGATTTTCTAGGCGATGAGCCGTTGGTTGAGGTAACGGTAATAAGGGCTGCCTCATCATAACTTTTAGATGCTAACCACTTAAGTAAGCTTAGGTCAGTTACGTCTTCAACATGACTTAAGCCTTGATGGCCAAGAGCTTTCCTTCTATCTTCAATTATCTGGGCTAAAATCGAGATGGCGATTTCACCCGGGGTAATGGCGCCGATGGGAAGGCCGATGGGCGATCTCAAAGGCTCTATCTTCTCAGGCGCTAGGCCCTCTTCGAGAAGTTTACGTTTAATGATGGCTATTCGCCTTTTTGAGCCAATCATGCCAAAATACTGAGGTTTTTGGCCATTTAGGACAAAGCGTAAACACTCTTCATCATGGCGGTGGCCCCTGGTGGCGATGACGACCAGATCTGTGTTTCTAAGTTTTATATGATCGCTTATAGCCTCAAAACTATCGCAGATGGTCCCCTGGGCCATAGGAAAGCGAGCGGGACTAGAAAATGACGGCCGGTCGTCGTAGATCCACAGTTCAAAGTTTAGGCTATTGACCGCTTTTGCTATGGCGTCCGATATATGCCCGCCGCCAAAGACTATCAGGCGGGGGTTTGGTCTAAACCTCTCAACCATAATCAGTGAGCCGTCATCGAGGGTTTTGAGGATCGAGCCAGGCTCAGATAAATCTAAAATTTTAGACAGATCTCGGCTAGAAATCTCGCTTTGACGGTAAAGAGTCTTGACGGGTAAGGGCTTAGATAAGTCGGTTACCACGATAGCTTCTTCGCCGTCTAAGACGGTTCTCAAAAGAGGCTCATAGATGCCAGTCATAATCCGTCCGTTTGGAGAGCGCTAAGGCCCTATATAGCCTTGCGCTAAACGGCCAAGTATATACCTAAGGTCTTATATCCCGTGGGGTTTATATCCTGCGGTTTTGGTCAGACCTTGGTAGTGAATTAAGTATTGATGGATACTAATAGAATCCAGAGAAAATTTAGTAAACTAAGTTTTTTTATTTTTAAAAATTTGGTTCGGCAATTCAACGCGCCATCTAGACCCACGCCATCGGCGAGATGTCAGCGTTGAGGTGGAGTAATTTTGGCAGATTCTTAAGTAAAATTTACCATTCAGCTAGGGTGTTGTCAAGTGGTCTTCCTAAATTTTTTTTGAAAAAAAATTTTTAACGCTAAATTTATTAAACTAGCTCGCGTGTTTCCCCTGTAATCATTCTAGATAAGCTTACTATGAAGTTATTAGGATGAATTTAGTTGGGATTCTTTGACTATTTTTGGCTGAATCTCAAGAAAGCTTGCTGCCGTGTCATGCTGTCAAGCGGGATTAGTCGAAATTTTTTGACAATTTTTTTTGGCGAACCTTAAAATTTTACGAAAATTTGGCCTAAATTTAAGCCAGCCTTATGGGGTATAATGACCTTAGAGCTGGAGGCTATTAAAAGCTAGAGCCCCAAAGGCTCTAGATAAAAGCGGCTAGATAAAAGGGTTTAGATAAAAGGACTAGATAAAAGAAGGTAGATAATGGCGGCTAGATAAAGGAGGCTTAATAATGGTACTCGCCCATAGCCCAGAGGACTTAAAAATGTGCCCTCCGCCCTTAGCCCCGGTGGCTGTCCAGGCTATGGTTTTAGCGGCTGGCCGCTCCGAGAGGTTTGCCCCTGGCCATAAGGCCTTACCACTACCCGAGGGCGGGGGGTTATTGGCTAGATCTTTAGGTAATTTATCTTTAGCCGGGCTAAAGACGCTAGTGGTGGTCGGTCACCGGGCCCCTGAGGTTACCGCTGAAGCCACGGCTTACGGGGCTAGCACTATTTTTAACTCCAATTACGACTTGGGGATGTTTTCTTCGGTTTTAACCGGCCTTGTTGAGATAAGTTTAAGAAGCCCAAGGGACTGTGTCTTGGTATTACCAGTTGACGCCGCCTTCGTTAGAGGGGCAAGCTATATTAAGCTCATAAGTTTTTGGCTCGATCTAGGGGAAGAAAGAAAGCAGGTGGCCGTTATCCCGGAATACCAGGGTAAATTAGGTCATCCGCCCCTCTTGGGGCCGGGCCCGGTTAGAAGAGTCATAAACTACTCAGAATCTGACGGCCTTAAGGGGGCTTTGGCCTCATTTGCCGGGAACATTACCGAAGCCAATGAGATTAAAGAGGGCTATAGGCCCTTTGATGGGCCAATGGGATGCTCAAAACTTCGCTATATTTCTATAGAGGACTCCTTTCTATTATGCGATATCGATCAAAAAGAAGATTTAGAAGTAGCACTATCAAAAAAATCCCCGAAACCATCTAAACTTACCCTAAGAGAAGCTATAACCCTACTTAGGCTCGTTGGGCCGCCCCGCAAGATGGCTCACGCGGTTACTGTTGCCACCATAGCCTTAAGGCTAGCAATAGCTTTGGGCGCAAGTGAGCCAGAACTAGCCTTCGTTGGAGGGCTACTTCACGATCTAGATCACGGACCAAACCGCCACGATCTGAGGGCGGCCAGTAGGTTATGGGATTTGGGTTTTGATGAACTTG
>JAITJB010000022.1 GCA_031279155.1 Deltaproteobacteria bacterium
CTCTGCGAAGGCTCCTGCGTCCAAGCCTTAAACGAGCACCCGGTGCCGGCGAGATTGGTGGAATACGAGGTCATCGAGCGGGCCTTCGCGAGAGGCGCCGTTAAACCCGTAAGGCCATCTGAGCGCTTGTACCTTAGCGTTGGTATCGTGGGTTCTGGGCCGGCCGGCCTAGCCGCCGCTCAAATACTTGCCCGCAGCGGGGCTGAGGTTACGGTCTACGAAAAGGACAAAAAACCCGGCGGCTTTCTAAGGTACGGCATCCCTGACTTTAAGCTGGAAAAAGAAGTTATCGACCGGCGCTTAGATCTGATGCGCCGGGAAGGCGTAGTCTTTCTGACGGAGGTTGAAGCTGGAGCGGATATCTCAGTGCGCCTCTTAAAGAAGCGCCACCGGGCTTTAATTTTAGCCTTAGGCTCTCGCCAAAAGAGAGACCTCTCTATCGCTGGCCGAAATCTAGGCGGCATATTATTTGCGACCGATTACTTAGCCGCCCAAAACCGCATCATCGGCCAAGAGATCGCTTCTCTGCCCCCGGGCTATGACGCTTCAGGCCGCAAAGTCGTGGTCATTGGCGGCGGCGATACTGGTAGCGACTGCGTGGGCACAGCCTGGCGTCAAGGCGCGAGCGAAGTTAAGCAATTTGAGATCATGCCGCGCCCGCCTGAGGAAAGGGCCCCGGAAAACCCCTGGCCCCAATGGCCGCGCATCTTACGGACCACCTCAAGTCACTTAGAGGGCGGCGAGCGCCGCTGGAACATCGATACCGTAGAATTTACGCCTGGTCTTAATGATAACGTCGGGGCTCTTAAGTGCCGCGAGGTCAGATGGGAAGAAAAAAACGGCCGCTTAATTAAGCCCATCCCCATTGAGGGAAGTGAGTTTACCGTTAAAGCCGACTTAGTGCTCCTGGCCATGGGCTTTGTGGCCCCGGAATTTGGGAGCCTAATATCAGCTGAAGATTTTCATCCCGATCCATTAGGTCGCTTAGAGCCTGGGCTCTACGCCTGCGGCGACGCGGCCTCGGGCCCGTCACTGGTGGTTAGAGCCATGGCCTCAGGGGTCTTAGTGGCCCAGACCGTCTTAAATGACCTTCTAGGCGCCTATATGCCCAAAACCGGCAGCTAAATTCCATATGGTAGCCAATCGGCAGCCAAGCAATAACAACGTGGTAGCCCAAATGGCAACCAAGTGGTAACTCATGTGATAGCCAAGTGATAACAAAGTGACGCCCACTATTTTACTCCTCGGTCGTAACGGTCAAGTTGGTTGGGAGCTAGGATCTATCCTCCCGACCGTGGGCCTACTTAAAGCCTGCGGTCGCGGGGAATTTCCCATTGGCCCTGACTCACTTTCAGAATTTTTAGATAATCTTAAGCCAAGCGTCATCATTAATTCGGCGGCCTTTACCGCCGTAGATCTCTGCGAGAGCCAGCCCATAGAAGCCACCTTAGTTAACGTAACCTTACCGGGCATTTTGGCCTCTTGGGCGGCCAGAAATGACTGCCTCTTAATTCATTATTCCACCGATTACGTCTTCGATGGGGCCAAAGACGCTCCCTATCTAGAGACCGATACCCCAAATCCCTTAAATTTTTATGGTCGGTCTAAACTTGAGGGCGAGAGATTAATTTCCGAACTTGCCCCCAAGCATCTGATTTTCCGGACGAGTTGGGTTTATTCCTTACTAGGGAAAAACTTTCCTAAGACCATCTTAAAGATGGCCCAGAGTCAAGATCGCCTGACGGTTAACGATGAACAAATTGGCGCCCCAACTCCGGCAGCCTTTATCGCAGCGGTCACTTTAGTTGCCATTAAAATTTACTTAACTTCTTCAGACGCCCCGACCGGGCTATATCACTTAACGCCTACCGGATCGGTAACTTGGCACGATTTTGCCCGCCAGATAATTTCTCAAGCCCGTCTTTTAGGCTGGCCTCTTTCGCCGGAACTACCAATACTCTTTCCATCTTACGGCCCTGACCCAACGAGGCCTGCCGTAAGGCCCATTAACTCAAGACTCGATACCAGTAAACTTACGGCTGATTTTGGCGTCTACCCGCCCGATTGGTCCTACTTCTTTGAACGCTTTATGCTAACCTTAAAGACTCTCAGCCTGCCTAGCTAGATGCGCCAATCTTCTAAATCAAGGGTTTTAGCTAAATCAAAGATACTTACTAAATCAAGGATACTAGCTAAATTAAAAATTTTAGCTAGCTTGAGAGTATTAGCAATTTCCAAAGTTTAATAGCTAAAACTTCCAAAATGCCCAAGAATTTGTCGTAAGTTGATGGGCTAGCCAAGCTAAAAAGAAAAATTACCGTTTTGAAACTACGGTTTTTCTTGCATTTCTATCAGACTAGGTATAATCTTCTTTCTGGAATGAGGCTTAAAAATTTATCGCCCCCATAGGCCTCGCTCTACTTTCTATTGGCACACCGCTAACATGAGGGGCGAGTTTTTTTTCGCGGCCAACAAAGATGGCCGCTTGAGGATGATTGACCATGGCGCCTAACAACCTATTTGAATTTCAGAGAATGAACCGCTTGCCGCCCTATGTATTTGCCCAGGTCAACGAGTTTAAAATGGCCGCCAGACGAGCCGGTGAAGACATCATCGATCTTGGTATGGGTAACCCGGATCTTCCGACCCCGCCCCATATAGTTGAAAAATTAGTCGAGGCGGCCGGCAAAGAGACCAACCACCGCTATTCGGCTTCTCGCGGTATCACCAAACTTCGTCACGCTATCTGCGATTGGTATCGCCGCCGCTATGACGTCCAGCTCGACCCTGATAGCGAATCGGTGGTCAGTATTGGCGTTAAAGAAGGTCTCGCCCACTTAACTCTTGCCACCATCACCCCTGGCGAGGTGGTCTTGGCCCCGGACCCAACTTACCCCATCCACTCATACGCGGCCATCATAAGCGGCGGCGATCTGCGGAGCGTCCCCATTGGCCCTGGTCGGGATTTTTTCTCTGACCTCCAGCTGGCCGTCCGTCAGACCTGGCCAAAACCTAGGATGCTGGTCATCTCCTTTCCCCATAACCCCACGGGAGCGGTGGTGGACCTAGGGTTTTTTGAAAAAGTGGTCGATTTTTGTACCGAGCACCGCATCTTGGTCGTCCACGATCTAGCTTACGCTGATCTTTGCTTTGATGGCTATAAGCCGCCAAGCCTTCTTCAAGTTAAGGGGGCTAAGGATATCGGAGTTGAGGCCTTTTCGCTCTCTAAGAGTTACTCCATGGCCGGTTGGCGCATCGGCTTTATCTGCGGTAACCCGCAGATGGTCGCCGCCTTAACTAGAATTAAAAGTTACCTCGACTACGGCGCCTTTCAGCCCATCCAAATTGCGGCCATCATCGCCCTAAATGGTCCCCAAGAGTGCGTAGGCGAGATAGTTAAAACCTACCGCGAGCGCCGCGACGCCCTCTGCGGCGGCCTCATCCGGGCCGGCTGGCAAGTTGAGCCGCCCAAAGGCGGGATGTTTTTGTGGGCCAAGATCCCCGAAAACTTCCAGCACATGGGCTCAGTTGAGTTCGCCAAATATCTAATTACCAAAGGTAAAGTTGCCGTCTCTCCCGGCTTAGGCTTCGGTAATGGCGGCGAAGGTTACGTCCGCTTCGCCTTAGTGGAAAACGTCCAGCGCATCAACCAGGCCACCAGGGGCATCAAAAAAGCTCTGCAATCGGAAATCACGAGCCAACCGCTCTCGGCTGTGGCAACATAGAGCGAACTTTGTTTCTTTGTCTTAAAATCAAAAGCCAAGGGCGGTTGAGGGTTACCTCAACCGCCCTTGGCTTATTAATCTTAAATCGGGTTTAAATCGGCTCTTAATTGCCTGAGCTTATTGTTCGCTCATCGAAGTCGCAGCCCCCATCATCTCTAGAGGCGCCTATATTTCCAAGATAGCCGTGCTCAGGGTTTTCCCGATACTCGGCTAATTTGTTTCTAAGCGTCCGAACGCTGATGCCCAAAATCTTAGCTGCGTGCGTGCGGTTGCCGCTAGTCTCATTTAAGGCTTTGCCAATTAGGCAGCGTTCCATTTCAGTTATGGTCATTAGCGGCAGAGCCTCGCCGTTTACCTCTAGCTCAGGGCTAGCCCCTAAGTATCCAGAATCTGCGGCGCTCTTTTCTGGCGTAAGCTTTTCAAAATCATTTTTCTCAGAGATGTTTTTGGGCATGAGCTCGGCATTTTTCTCTAAGGCCATTAAAAACCCGGCCTCGTCCATAAAAATGTCGTGAGCTTCAATCTTATTTCCTCTGGCCATGAGTACGGCTCTAGCCATAGTGTTTTCTAGTTCTCTAATATTACCCGGCCAATCGTGGGCCGCTAAAATATCTAAGGCCTCACTAGTTAGCCCGCTTATGTTCTTGTGATTTTCCAGCGCGTAGTGGCTGACGAAGTGCTCAGCTAAGACCTCAATATCAACGCTTCTCTCCCTTAAGGCCGGGATAAAAAAGGGCATGACATTTAAGCGATAAAAAAGATCGGCCCTAAATTTTCCGGCGTCCACCCACTCCTTAAGCTTGCGGTTGGTCGTGGCGATTACCCGTACGTCAATCTTATGGGGGCCCTTGCCGCCGACCGGATCAATTTCGCCCTCCTGAAGAGCCCGCAGAAGCTTAGCTTGGATGTTTATATCCATCTCGCTGATTTCATCTAAAAGGATTGTCCCGCCGTTGGCTAGATCGAATTTACCGGGCTTCTTGGCCATGGCCCCGGTAAAAGCTCCCTTCTCGTGACCAAATAGCTCGCTTTCCAATAGATTTTCAGGAAGTCCCGCGCAGTTTATGGCCACAAAGGGTCCATCGGATCTGAGAGAATTTTGATGGATATACCTGGCCATAAGTTCTTTTCCAGTGCCGCTCTCCCCTTGAAGAAGTACTGTTGCCGCAGATCCCTTTAGATTTACGGCAAGTCCCATAAGCCTTCGCATAACGGCGCTTTTGGCAACTATTGGCCGCTCTGGCCCTAAGCCGTCGGTGCGGGCGTCTTTGGAAGCGCTTTCTATATCATCGCTGGAAGCTACGGCCCGCTGGACAGCCTGCTCAACTACCCCGTTGGGGAAGGGTTTAGATAAATAGTCTTGGGCCCCTTCCCGCATAAACGATACAGCCTCATCTAAGACTCCGCCGCCGCTCATGGCGATAACCGGAACATCAGATCTGAGCCTTTTGAGCTCTTTAATCAGGGCCAGCCCGCCAGTTTTGGGAAGAGAAGCGTCAACTAAAACGAGATCAAATTTTTGATCGCAAAACTTATCTAAGGCCTCACGGCTGTCTTCGGCTAATTCCACCCCATGGCCTAACCTAGTTAGAGCGGTAAACAGCGCCATCCTAAAATGCCGCTCGCCGTCGGCCACCAATATATACCTGACCTTCATAGGCCACCTCTTAACTTTATTAATTCGCCCGGCCCCTTAGTTAGTTCCCATCTGGCCGATTATGGGCAAAGTCACCTTCACTAGAGCCCCCATGACCATATCAGACCCCACGTGAATGCTTCCCTGGTGGGCTTCAACTATCCGGCGGCTGACCGGTAAGCCCAAACCCAAGGGCTGATTTTTGGTGGTATAGAAGGGGTTAAAGATCTCTTTACTTTGGCGGTAGTCCACGCCCGGCCCGGTGTCAATGACTAAGACCTCAACGTGACCAACATTATCTTGCCTGATGTTGACGGTCAGCCTGCCGCCGTGGGGCATGGCCTCTAAGGCGTTTAAAAAGATGTTTAAGAAGACCTGAACCAAGAGCCTATGGTCGGCTAAGACGGTCAGAGGATTTTGATCGACTAAGAGCCCGATGCCCTTTGACTTAAAAAGCTCGCCTACGGCGGCTAAGGCCTCGTCGATGACCTCAGAGATGTTAATTTCTTTAATGTCTAAGTGTAAATCCTTGGTCATCGATTCAAAGCTAGTTAAATATTCGTTGACGTCGCGAACGCTAGAGCGGATGGAGTCCACAATAGACGATAAACCAGGGCCGTCGTTTTCAGCTAGTTCCTCATCTAAGATGGAAGCGTAGAGCTCTATCCCGGCTAACTGACCTTTAACCTTCTGCGTTACCTCGCCGGCTAAAGCTGCGCTATTGCCCAAGGTATCGCTATCAGAGTTTATGGGTTTAAAGAGCCTCTCCTTTTCGCCGACCGCCGCCGTCATGCGCGGGTAGCCCTCGACATCCATATGCCTTACGGTAAAAAGGTAAGGGCCATCGCCGGTTACTACGCGGACAAGCTTTCGGCCCATCATGTTAAAGGAGGAAAAGTCTCTAATAGGACTTAGATAATCGGGCATGTGGTGACCCACTGAGCCGCCTAAGCCCAAAATCCTCGAGGCCTCGCTATTGACCAAAAGGAGCCTGCCGTTATCCTCGAAGACTAAGACCGGAAAATAGACATTATCCATTAAGTTCATCCAAAATTCTGGCGACCACTCCATGGACGGCCACAGGCCGGGATTAAAAGACGATCCCAATATCTTATCGCTTTGTAACATCTTATCGCTTTGAATGTAGGGCATTATCAAACCTCCGTGTGTTGTTCAGGTTTCCCTGTCGAAGGCATATTTAGCAAAGAGCGGGCCAACTTTTTTACTTAGTTTTTTTGCTTACTTACCTTGAGCCGTCGAGATGCCGGCTCAAGCTTGACCATCTATATAAATATAGCTAGCTAACAAAATCTTCTAAACCTAATTTGAGACGGCAGCTTTTGCCGGGTTTAAATCTAGGGGGCTTAGCTTAAGGTTATTAGCCCTTGGCCCCTGGTTTGCAATATAGCCCATTGGGTAGGGCGATTTGGCCGGTCAAAGGCAAAATCTGCCTAAGTAGCCCTACAAAAAGAATAGCCGCTTAATTTTTGGCGTTCAATTTGCAAGGGAGAGAGCCCGGAGGTGAAATACCATGTTTGTCGGACCTTATCCCTATCACTCATCTAATACCTACCTAGGCATGCTGGCCCAGGAGGAACGCATGAACCTGACATCCAACAATATGGCCAACGTCAATACAGCCGGCTATAAAAAGGATGTCCCTATCTTTGAGGGCTACGTGGTCAAGCAGTCAAAAACTTACTTTGGCCAGGGACCCTTTAAACTTACGGAAAACGATCTCGACATGGCTTTAAATGGCCCGGGCTTCTTTCAGATAGAGACGCCCAACGGCATTCGCTACAGCCGCAATGGCAGCTTCAGCGTCAATAGCGATGGTCAAATCGTCACCAATGACGGCTACCCCCTAGTTGGGGCCGGCGTGGTCCCGGAAGGGACCCTTAAGGTCGTAATTGAGCAGGGCGGACAAGTCCAAGCCATTAACCCCGATCTCGATTCCTTGGTCATCGGTCAAATCGAACTGGTGGAATTTGAGGATCCCAACATGCTCATCAAAGAGGGTTACGATTTTTTCGTGCCCAAGAGCCCGGAATTTGACGCCCAGCCGGCCGCCCAGACGACCATTGAGCAGGGCTTCTTGGAGATGAGTAACGTAAATCCCGTAAACGAATCCGTCCAACTCATCGAGATCTACCGTATCTACGAGGCCTTGCAGAAAATTGTCCACACCAAACAGGAAATGGACCAAAAGGCCACAGGCGAGCTAGGCAAGCTAACTTAATCGCTTCTAAAATTAATTACATGAGGCCCTTCCCATGATGCGCTCTCTTTATACTGCGGCCACCGGCATGATCGCTCAGCAGACCCACCTTGACGTCATTGCCCACAACCTGGCCAACGTTAATACCACAGGTTTTAAAAAGAACCGAACCGAGTTTCAAGACTTAATCTATCAGACCCACAAATTTGCCGGCACTGAAACCATTGGCGGACAACAGATCCCTGTGGGCATCCAAGTGGGCTTAGGCACCAAAGTGGTGACAACGGCTAAAATCCACACCCAGGGCGACTACGTTAAGACCGATAGCCCCCTTGACATCGCCATTGAGGGCGAGGGCTATTTTAGGGTCCTCAGAAACGGCGAACTCTACTACACCCGTGACGGGGCCTTCAAATTAAATAGTGACGGCGTTATAGTTAGCCAAGACGGAAATCCCCTGGACCCGGAATTTATGGTGCCTCAGGAGGCTGTCCACATAACCGTCGATCAGTTCGGCTATATCGCGGCCATGGATCAGAGGGGTGAAATCATCGCCGAAGGGCGAATTCTCTTGAGCCGTTTTATCAATCCCCCAGGACTTTTCAGTATGGGGTATAATATCTACCAACCCACCCCGGCCTCGGGCCCTGCTATCGACGGTAACCCCGGCGAAGAGGGTTTTGGGACCATTGCCCACGGCTTTTTAGAGCTCTCTAACGTGGAAGTGGTTATGGAGATGGTCGAGATGATAACCGCCCAGAGAGCCTACGAGATGAACTCCAAGGCCATAACCACCTCCGATGAGATGCTAGCCATCGCCAACAACCTTAAGAGGTAAGCTTTTTTGGCGGTAAAAAGCTTTGGCTTAAATTTGAGTTTTGCTATTGCCCTCTTGGTTTTAGCCCGATACCGAAGGTAAGAAAACAATCAAATATGCCCAAGCTTAAAACCGCTATTTTTGGCCTGATTTTATTATTAACTATCTTAGCCCGCCCCCTTATGGCCGAGGTCAGCGTCATATTTCCCCCGGAAAATACTGTCGATGGCCCAAGGATCATATTAGGCGACGTCGCCAATGTGGCCGGCGATAGCGAAGGGGATTTACCTCTAGCCTCTTTAATTTCAGCCATAGATTTAGGCGCGGCCCCTTTAGCCGGTCAAGATCTGGTTTTAAGAAGGCGGCAGATTGAATTAAAGCTTGCCGCCTCCGGGGCCCCGCTAGCCGATATCCGCTGGCTGATCCCCGATGAGGTCAAGCTTACGGGATCGGGTCAGGCTTTCGACGATAATTTAATTAAAAAGATCGTAACCGAATACCTCGACCGAGCGGAACCATATCTCTCCGGAAGCTATGAGATTTTAAGCCTATCATCTTCAACCCTTCCAGCCTTTCCCCACGGTAAAATAGAATATCGCTTCAGCCCTCAGCCATCGTCTAACCCCTCTTACCTGACCGGCGTCATCTACTTTACCGTTGACGGCCGCGAGGCCGGGCGGCTTAGGATAACGGCTCAAATCGATCTGCGCGTCCCGGCGGTCGTCGTCGTTAGAGATCTATCGCGTGGTCACGTTTTGACCGAAGAAGATCTCTCCGAAAGTATGGTAGCCTTTGCCCAAGCCAAGGGGGCCTTAACGGTTTTAGAGTCTGCGGTCGGTCAGACTTTAAAGACCAACCTTAGGACCGGGGCCCCGGTCCGCGACCGCGATCTTATTGCAACATCTATGATCAAAAGAGGCGATATCGTAACTATCATCGCTCAAAGCGGGGGACTAAAAATCTCAGCCTTGGGCCAGGCTCGGCAAGACGGCGCCCTAGGCCAAACCATCACCGTCTTAAACCAAGACAGCAAAAAAACCATCTCCGCTAAGGTCATAGGCCCAGGCTTAGTTCAGGTCGTTTTCTGAACTAAGCCTAAAGGGAGCTTTCGTTTTTTGACTTGTTAGTCCAAATCAGTTTTTGGCCTTTTAACTATCTTTATCTTAAGCCATAGCTAATACGGGAGGCGTCAATGGCTGAGCGCGTTCACCGGGTCGTAGCCCTAAACGGCAGTCCTAGAAAAAATTGGAACACGGCCATGTTATTGGAAAAGGCTCTAGAAGGGGCCAAGAGCCTAAATGCTCAAACGAAACTTATCCATCTCTACGACTTAAACTTTAAAGGCTGCGTAAGTTGTTTTTTTTGTAAAACCAAGAAAAACTATCTCTCAGGCCGCTGCGGGCACAAAGACGATCTAACCGAAGTGTTAGAGCTTGTGGAAAACTCAACCGGGCTCATATTAGGCTCCCCCATCTACGTAGGCGACGTGACCGGGGTTATGAGGTGTTTTTTAGAGCGCTACGCCTTCATTAACCTCGCCTACGACCCCAAAGCTTTCGCCGTCAGAACCCAGGGCCAGGCGGTTGGACTCATTTACACCATGAACGTCCAAGAGGAGGACCTAGACGCCATGGGTTACGGCCCGATATTTCGGTCTCACAAGAGCTTACTTGAGCGTCTCCAGAGCCCAATAGTTGAGCAGCTATTTGCCTGCGACACCTTGCAATTTGATGACTATAGCCGCTTTCACGCCCCGATGTTCGATGAAGCCCACAAAAAAAGAGTCCGATCAGAGCAATTCCCAATCGATCTAAAAAAAGCTTACGATCTCGGCCGATTACTGGCCAGCCAAAGTCATAGCCAAGCTCATAGCCAAGGTCATAGCTAAGCTCAAAGCTAAGCTCAAAGCTAAGCTCAAAGCCAAGGTCAGGGCCAGGCTCATAGCTAAGCTCATGGCCAAGCTCGTAGCTAAGGTCATAGCTGAGGTCATAGCTAAAATAGTTAGTATTTTTTATAATATTAGACACGCTATTTAGGCAAAAATATTTCGAGAAATAGGTCAGAATCTGATTTTTGACTACCCCATAAAAGTTGATTTTTTTTCATTTTTTTTTCTTTGATATTTATGAATTATTTTTCTTTTTATTTTTAATATTACGTTTAATTTATTACTTAATTTCCATAATTACTAGTCCTAAATGAGAATAGCCCAGGCCTTTTTTATATGCCTCGCTAGAACGTTTAGTGTTGCATTTCCAGCTTGGCAATGGTAAAATTAAAAGTAGACATAACACAAGCTCTGCTTTATCCAATGTAACCCACATACTACGCCTGTATCCTTGGCTCAAGCGCCGTCAATTTTGTCAGACAAAATTGACGAGTCAAACGCCAAGATTCTAATAAGGCTAGAGTCAAACCGGTTACTCCAATGGTTAGGCTACTTAAGTTTGATTTAATTTTTAGACCAGCGTTTTTGGCCGCTTCGGCCCCACTTAAGGCAAGTGTTGGCTTAAAAATCAAAAGCTACCGCCTTAAACAAAGAAATTATTGTTTTCCTAGTTGACAAGACTCTTACAATGGTGTTGGGCGAAATGGCCTCAGGCCGCCAAGGATTTGGCCTCACCTTAAGACGTCTATCAGCCTGATTTACCAAAAGGCGCAAATAAAAAAATTTTACTCCGAAACAAATTCCCGGAGTTTAAAATAATTTTGCGACCATTTTAGAGTTTTTTTAATTATTTATCCCACCGAAAAACGCTGCTAAAGTACTCTCAATACATGGCACAGCTATCTGTGCGGGTTTAATAATATATTAAACCAAAATATTATTTTGTCTGCTGTATTTAAAGATGATTCTTTGGTTTGATGATCATTGTAAACTTGTTATTGAAACAAATTTTTATTCTTAAAGTTAAATTTTTTTATTAAAAAAATTTAACTTTTTGCTCAATTTTTCTGCGTCTAAAATCGATAAGTTTAACCAAAAAATACCGAATTTTACTTAAATCAAACAAAATCCCGGGTCGTTCGCCTGCCCGGGCCTGGCTTAATTCAAATTTTACATCAGCTAAATTTTAGGTTGTTAACTAAAAATTCTCACATCAACAGGCGAACAAGCGGTTTCTGGCCACGAAAGCAAGACATATATTTATATATGTTGTTTTACAACCAACATCTTAGTGGAGGTATAATTATAGCCATCAAACTATCTAATTAGTTTGGACACAATTCCCTTGGTGCGGCCTTGACCGACACCTTAGTTCCTCGTCTCATTTTAAAAAGCAGTAAACAAGGAGTTTGCCATGTCCACTACTGCCTACGCCTGTCTTGCTTTTATTCCCATCTTACTGGCCTTGATTTTAATGGTCGGTTTTAGAATGGGAGCCATGAAAGCCATGCCTGTGGCCTGGATTTCTGTCGTCCTGATTGCCCTTTTCGCTTGGAACCTGCCTTTCAAGTACGTCATCGCTTTGAGTCTCAATGGTGTTGTTACCGCCGTGGGCGTTTTGATCATCATATTTGGCGCCCTATTGATTCTGCACACGCTTCAGTATTCCGGTGGTATGGAAACCATTCAGTTCGGCATGCAGGGCGTCAGCCGCGACATGCGTATCCAAGGCTTGATCATCGGCTTCTTGTTTGGAGCTTTCATCGAGGGCGCCGCTGGCTTCGGCACCCCGGCTGCCTTGGCCGCCCCACTGCTCTTGTCATTGGGTTATCCTCCAATGGCCGCCGCCGTGCTCTGCCTGGTCTTCAACTCCGTCCCCGTTAGCTTTGGCGCGGCTGGTACGCCTATCCTCTTCGGTATCCGGCCAGCTATTTCCAGCGTGGTCGAAGGAGTTGTCGGAAACGGCTTTGTGACCTCCGTTGATGGTTACATGGCTGAACTGGGCCGCGCGACATCTTTAATTCACTCGCCCATGGCCTTAATTCTGTGCATTTTCATGCTCGGCTACATCACCCGTTTCTACGGCGTCAAACGTTCGTGGGGTGAGGGCTTAACAGCTTGGAAGTTCTCTATTTTTACAGCCATAACCTTCTTAGTTCCTTACCTGTTCATGGCTTGGGTCTTTGGTCCGGAATTCCCCTCCTTGGTCGGCTCTCTGATCGGCATGGGCGTGGTCGTCTTCGCGGCTAAAAAAGGCCTATTTATGCCCAAGGATAGCTTCAGTTTCGGTCCCCACGAAAAATGGGATCCATCCTGGACAGGGACTATCAGCTTTGGTGGAAAAACCGAGTACAAGGCTCACATGAGCCAGTTCTTGGCCTGGCTACCTTACGTCTTAATCGGCCTCATTTTGGTCATCACCCGCTTACAGTTCTTACCCTTCAAGGCCTGGCTGTCATCCCACGGCGTCCTGCGCTTCGCTAAGATCTTAGGCTATGCTAACGTTAACGATCAACTTCAGCTGCTCTATCTCCCTGGCACCGTGCCCTTTATATTGGTGGCTATCCTAACCATCTTCCTGCACAAGATGCCTGGCGAGAAGGCCAAAAAAGCCTGGAGCAATACTTTCGCCAAGATGAAGGCCCCAACCATCTCTCTGATCGCCTCAGTAGCCTTGGTTAAGATTTTCCAAGGTTCGGGCATCAACCCCGGTCTAGAAGCTGGTCAAACGGCTGTCCCCTCCATGCCCATGGTTATGGCTATCGCCATGAACTCCTTGGCTGGTTCGGCTTGGCCGTATTTCGCCTCCTTCACCGGCGGTCTAGGCGCCTTTATTACCGGGTCCAACACGGTTTCCAACCTCCTGTTCGGCATGTTCCAGTGGGATATCGCCGGTCAGCTTGAGATCTCGCGGACCATCATTATCTCCGCCCAAATCGTCGGCGGCGCTATGGGCAACATGATCTGCATCAACAACGTCGTTGCTGTCGGCGCGGTCGTTGGCTTGTCCAACCGTGAAGGCGAGGTGATCAAAAAGACCTTCTGGCCCTTCTTGGTCTACGGCATAGTGGTGGCTGTCATGGTAGCTATCTTGCTGTCATCTGGTAAGTACCCATTTGAGTTCTAATCTAACCCGGGGGGGCTAATAGCTCCCCCCATTTTCGTCTGGTTTTTTTTCCTAGCGAAATCTTTAGCCAAGGTAGGCTGCGGCTCTGGCAACTTAAGTCCGGTCCCATTTCCAGCCTACCTTCTAAAGAAACCTAAAGAGGGCTGTCTTTTTAGTTTCGTTAGGCCCAGCACTTCGTTTAAAAAAACGATGTCCATATTTAATTTTTAATTGGAGGCCTTTAATGCCTATCAGCCCAAGTCTTATTACCGAGTTTAAAAACCTCCTGGGCGCCCAAAATGTTTTAACCGAAGAGACCGATCGCCTCTCTTACGCTTACGACGCCGCCGTCCTCAAACAGGTCACCCCTGGCCTGGTCGTCCTGCCCACCAATGAGGAGCAGTTAGGCAAAACCGTAAAACTGGCTTACGAAAACTCTTTACCCATTACCGTGCGCGGCAGTGGCACCAACCTCTCAGGGGCAGTGATTCCAGAGTCTTCCGAGACCTTAGTCATCCTGACCAATAAACTCAACAAGATTTTAGAAATCAACGAAGAAGATCTCTACGCCGTGGTCGAGCCAGGCGTTTTAACCGCTAAGTTTGCCGCAACCGTTGCCGCCAAAGGACTCTTCTATCCCCCGGATCCAGGCTCCCAGACCGTTTCCACCCTTGCCGGCAACGTAGCCTTAAACGCCGGAGGGCTTCGGGGCCTCAAATACGGCGTGACCAAAGACTACCTCATGGGGATTGAGTTTTTCGACCCCAATGGCGATCTGATCAAAACTGGCTCCCGTACGGTCAAATGCGTGACCGGCTACAACATTGGCGGCATGATGATTTCCAGCGAGGGAACCTTAGGAATTTTCTCGAAAATCATCTTAAAGCTCGTGCCCCCGCCTAAGGCTTCTCAAGCCATGATGGCAGTCTACGACTCTGTCCAGGCCGCCTCTGAAACGGTAGCCGCCATTATCGCCGCTCACATTCTGCCTTGTACCCTCGAGTTTTTAGATCAAAAATGCATCCAAGTTGTCGAAGCCAACGCTAAGATCGGTCTACCGACCGAAGCTGCGGCTATCCTCTTAGTTGAGGTCGACGGCAGCCACCAAGCCGGCGTTGACGAAGACGCCGCTAAGGTCAAAGAGATCTTCACTAAGTGCGGCTCTACAGATATTAGGGTAGCTAAAGACGCTGAAGAGAAAAATAAAATCTGGGAAGCCCGCCGGGCCGCCCTACCGTCCCTAGCCAGGGCTAAACCAACCACGGTTTTAGAAGACGCCACTGTCCCGAGATCCAAGATCCCCCAAATGGTTTCTGAGCTCAACCGCATTGCCGAAAAATACAAGCTCGAGATGGGCACCTTCGGTCACGCCGGCGACGGGAACCTCCACCCCACCATATTGACTGACCGCCGCAATGAACAAGAATTTAAGAGAGTTGAAGAAGCTGTTGACGAGATATTCGATGTTGCTATCAAGCTACAGGGTACTCTCTCGGGCGAACACGGTATCGGCATAGCTAAAGCCAAATGGATGGAGAAGGAGACCAACAAGGCCACCATCGAATTCTCACGCCGACTCAGGCTAGCTTTGGATCCCAAATATCTATTTAACGCTGGCAAAAAAATACTTTAAGGTGGGGGCGTCAATGAGCGAAGAATACCAAAGTCCAGTTACTCTTGCAGAACTGGCCAGGATGTTGATGAAGCTCGATGATTTGCTCATCACCTGCATGAGATGCGGCTTTTGCCAATCCGTCTGCCCGGTATACGGAGAAACTTTTCGCGAGGCCGACGTCACCAGGGGCAAAATCGCCCTGTTAGAGGATTTGGCCCACGAGCTGACCTTAGACGCCGATAACGTCAATGATCGACTCAACCGCTGCCTATTGTGCGGCTCTTGTGAATCCAACTGCCCTTCGGGCGTTAAGATCATGGACATTTTTATCCGGGCTCGGGCCATCGTGGCCGGTTATCGCGGCTTAGGCGCCATCAAGAAACTCATTTTTCGGACCGTCTTACCTAGGCCCCGATTGTTTAACTTCATGATTGGCGTTTCCAGCGCTTTCCAATGGCCATTTCTGCGCCGGGCCAGTGAGAAGATTGGGACCTCTCGCGCACCAATCCTCAACCCGGTCTTAGGCCACCGCCACATCCCGAGTCTGCCCTCTAAGACCTTTTCTGCGGCCCACGGTCAAATCGCCGAGCCCGGTACTAACGGCCAGGTGGCCCTCTTCCCGGGCTGCGTCCCCGATAAGATCTTCACCCAGATGTCTGAGGCTAGCCTTAAGATCTTAAAGCACCACAAGGTCGGCGTCTTTATGCCCGACAATTTGGTCTGCTGCGGCATCCCCTCTCTGGCCTCTGGCGATATTAAATCTTTTATTAAGCTTACCTCTCAAAACTTGGCTGCTTTAGCCGCCAAGCCCTTTGACTACCTGGTTACGCCCTGCGCTACTTGCGGCTCAAATATCAAAGAGAACTGGTACCGTTTTATCGATAGATTTAGCCCGGCTGAAAGGACCTTAATTGAACAGCTTCACACAAAGACGCTGGACATTACCGCTTACCTAGTTAGGGTTCTTAAGGTCGATTTTAAACCCGTAACCAATGGCACATTGGCCGTTACTTACCACGATCCTTGCCACCTTAAAAAGGGTCTGGGCATTTCCGCCGAACCACGCGCCATCCTCAAATCTCTTCCCGGTTATAAGTTTGTAGAGATGCCCGAAGCCGACCGCTGCTGCGGTAACGGCGGTAGTTTTAACCTCTTCCACTACGATCTGTCTAAAAGCATCGGGCAAGTTAAGCGCGACAACATTGTCAGCGTTAAACCTAAGATCGTAGCCACCACTTGCCCGGCCTGCACGCTTCAGCTAATGGACCTTCTTAGCCAAAACAAAGACGAGATCGAGGTCAAACACGTAGCTGAGCTTTACGCTGAGACTCTTTGAGGTTTTTCTTTTTTGTTCTCTCTTAACTCTTTACCTTGATTGTTTAGGAATCTCATTTATTTTAAGAAAGGGAGGTATCATGCCAGGCAACCCAGGTACTATTGATGCTTCAGCGGTTGAACTTTTTAAGGCTAAGGCTAAACTCGCCACCATCGTCATCGCTGAGGTCAAAGATTTAGCCGCTGCCATTGACTATGCCATTGAGGTTACGGAAAAGTCAGAGCTGGGCAAACTCATGCCCACTAAGGCAGGTACTATACCTCCCTCTGATCCCAACCGGAAAAAAACCTTGACCGCCCCGTCTATCAGCGACGCTGATTACGCCGTCTTGGCTCAGAAAGGCGAGGCTAAAGGTTTTACTATGATTCGCTCTGGTCTTAGGCAATACCTAGCCGGTATTGACGTTGGCTTTACCGTGGCCGATATCGGCATCGCCGAGACGGCCACCAGCGCCTGCGAAAACGACAGTGAAGATTATCGTCTAGCCTCCATGATCTCGGAAACCCACGTCTTGGCTTTAGCTAAAAGTAAAATCGTCAAGACCAGCTACGATGCTGTAAGTTACCTCAAGGAGGCCTTCGGACGGGAGCACAACTACACCTCATTTATCTCGGGCCCTAGCCGTACGGCTGACATCGAAAGGGTTTTGACCTTAGGTGTTCACGGTCCTTTATACATGCACATTGCGCTAATGGAGGAGTAACATGGCCGAGTCAATGAAAAATTATCATGATTCATTGAAAGAGGCTTTGGAAGACTCTTTCCTTAGGAAAACCCTAGACACCTTCGCTGTCCAGTACAAAGTCAACCGCGCTAATATCTTCGCAGATATGAACGCCACGGAACTGATCAACGAAATCGCCGACCACAAAGACAAGGCCATGCTCAAGCTCGATGAGTTGTACCAGCAGTTCGTTGAGCAGGCCAGTAAGAAGGGTCTCCACATCCACCGCGCCTCAACCGCCCAGGAGGCCAACGACATCATCTGTAACATCGCCAAAGAGAACAACGTCAAAAAGATCATTAAAAGTAAGTCCATGACGGCTGAAGAGACCCACGTCAATCACGCTTTGGAGGCCAACGGCTTTGAGGTCGTTGAGACTGACTTGGGCGAGTGGATCATTCAGCTGCGCCATGAGGGCCCAACCCACATGGTCATGCCGGCCATCCACCTGTCTCGGTATCAAGTGGCTGATACTTTTTCTGAGGCCACCAAACAAGACCAAGACAGCGACATCGGTAAACTCGTTAAAGTGGCCCGCTACGAACTTCGGGCTCACTTTGCCGACGCTGACATGGGCATCTCTGGCGCCAACTTTGCCATCGCCGATAGCGGCACCATCGGCATCTGTACTAACGAAGGTAATGGCCGCTTGACTACGACCCTACCTAGGGTCCACGTGGCCATCTGCGGTATTGATAAGATTGTCCCCAATATCGAAGACGCGCTTAGGATCATCCAAGTTCTGCCGCGTAACGCGACGGCCCAGGCAATCACCACTTACGTTTCCTGGATCTCCGGGTCCTCTAACTGCGAGATCAATAGTGACAAGCGTAAGATCTTCCACTTGGTCTTTCTAGACAATGGCCGCACTAGCCTTCTAAAGGATCCCAAGTGCGGCCAGGCTCTTCGCTGCGTGCGCTGCGGCGCCTGCGCCAACGTCTGCCCGGTCTACCGCTTAGTTGGTGGACACAAAATGGGTTACGTTTACATCGGAGCCATCGGCCTGATTCTAACTTACTTCTTCCATGGCCACGATCGGGCCAAAAACCTGATCCAAAATTGTATTAACTGCCATGCTTGTAAAGACATCTGCGCGGCTGGCATCGATTTGCCGGGCATTATTCAGGAGATTCGCGCGCGCTTAGTTGAAGAGGAAGGCTCCCCCATCTCCTCAACGCTCCTAGCCAAGGTCATGACCAACCGCAAGCTCTTCCATACCCTCCTTAAATTCGGAAAATTCGCCCAAAAGCCGATGACCAGCGGCAAGTTCGTCCGCCATCTGCCGACCATCTTCGCTGGCGATCAGAGTTTTAGGTCCCTTCCGGCCATCGCCTCCGAGAGCTTCCGCGATCGCTTTGCCAAGCTCAACGCCTCAGCCCAGGGGACTCCTAAGGTCGGTATCTTCGCTGGCTGCGCTCAAGACTTCGTCTACCCCGAGCAGCTTGAGTCGGCCGTTAAGATCCTCCAAGCCAAGGGCGCGGGCGTGGCCTTCCCCTACGAGCAGAGTTGCTGCGGCCTGCCGCTCCAGATGATGGGCGAGCGCGAGGCGGCCAAGAAGACGGCCAAGGCCAACGTGGACGCTTTCAGTAACTCTAACGTCGATTATATCGTCACTCTCTGCGCTTCCTGCGCCAGCCATATGAAGGATCACTATACCGAGCTCACCGGCGATGATCCGAGCTATAAGGACAAGACGGCCAAGTATCTCTCTAAGCTCATCGACTTTAGTTCTCTGGCTAAAAACGTCCTTAAAGTCACCGAGGACGACTTTATCAACCGGGGCGCTAAAGTGGCCTACCATTCCCCCTGCCACCTCTGCCGCGGCCTTGGGGTTACTAAGGAGCCCAGAGAGCTCATTGGCCTAGCTGGCGAGTATGTCCCAACGGCCGAAGAAGATGTCTGCTGCGGCTTCGGCGGGACCTACACGATGAAGTTCCCTGAGATCTCAAGTACCGTCTTGGCTTTAAAGCTCAAAAATGTCGAAGAGGGCTCCAAAGACGGCATCAAACCCGAACTCTTAGTGACCGACTGCCCGGGCTGCATCATGCAGCTGAGGGGCGGCGAGCATAAACACGGCGACAAGGTCAAAGTCCAGCATATTTCGGAATTTTTAGGTCACAACCTAAAGTCTAAGTGATTATTTAAAATAAAAGCCGGCAGGCTCATATCGCTAAGCGATATGAGCCTGCCGGCTTTTTTGTTTTAAAAGGTAAGTTTGAAAGCGAACTTTGAAAACGAGTTTGGGCTGGCTAAAAAGATCAGGCCAGAGGCGCCAATTCAATTAGCTTGGCCACCATCTTGCCAGCCGTTATCAACTGCGAGATCGACTGCTCCTCTTGGGCGCTGTGGATGTGATTGCAGCCAGAAGATAAGCCAATACTTTTAATGCCATTTTGGTTGAAGTGGTTACCATCCATGCCGCCGCCGCCGGTCTGAATTTCCGAGACAACGCCCAAGCTCTCCAGGGCCTCTACGGCCATGGAGATAATTTTTTCGTCTTCTTTAACGTAGAAGGCGCTGTACTCGTGAGTCCACTTTAATTCCACCTTAGCTTTAGCTTCCCTGGCCGTCCGCCTGAAGGCCTCCTCCACTTCAACTAAATAAGCCGAGAGCTCGCCTTCATCGTGGCTCCGGGCCTCGCCTTTGAGTTCCACAAATTGGCAGACAATGTTAGTTGCCTCGCCGCCTTTGATGACCCCGAAATTGGAAGTGGAAATTGGCGATAACCTTCCCTCCCTTAAGCTACTTAAAGCCACTGCCGCTACCCGGATGGCGCTTATCCCTTTTTCTGGCGCGATACCGGCATGACTGGCCAAGCCCTCGATGTTGATTTTAACCGTCTTCTGAGTCGGGGCCCGGTTGACTATAAAGCCTATGGGTCCATTGGAATCAATGACAAAGGCGATTTTAGAGCGCAAAGTTGAATAATCCAACCGCTTACTCCCCTGAAGTCCGACTTCTTCGGCAACCGTTAAGACTATCTCCACGTCGCCGTGCTCAACGCCACTTTGATTAACCCTACGGACGCCATCTAAGATTGCCGCAATCCCGGCAGCGTCGTCGGCCCCTAAGATGGTCGTGCCGTCACTTGTTATGCGATCTTCGCTTTCATTAACTAGGGCTACAATTTGACCGGGGTTAGATACCCGGTCCAGATGAGCTGAAAACATGATGGGCTGAAATTTTGGGCTGCCCGGCAGGCGGGCAATTACGTTTCCGGTGTCGCCCCCGATCAGCGTTCCCACGCCGTCCTCGCGGACTTCGCAGCCCAAGGAAGTGAGTTTAGTTTTAACTAGATCGGCCAACAACCGCTCCTGACGAGAGTGGGAGGTGGCGCCGACCATGGCCAAAAAATCATTGATTATTTCTGGATATGCCAAAATATACCTTCTTTGGAAAAATTAATTAGGGCGCTTATTTTTGAGCCCCGGGAAAGTAGAGTGGGGAGATTTTCTTTAGCTCCCTTAGGCTAGTTAAGACTTTATGGCCTGAAGCTTTGATCAAGCTCGACATGTTATCAACCATATGAGCGAGCTCTTCGGGCGTTCTGGCGTGGATCATGGTATAGAGGTTAAAGGGCCAACCCGGCGCCTGCGGCCGGTGGTAGCAATGACTTACAAAGGGCTTTTCAGCTAAGGTCTTTCCGGCGTCATCTAATTGGTCTTCGGCCACATCCCAAACCACCATGGCGTTAGCCGCAAAACCCGAGCGCTGGTGGACCACCACCGCGCCCAGACGCCTGATAACCCGCCTTTTAATCATGTCGTCGATCATGAGGAGAACTTTTTCTTCAGTTAGGCCTAAGCGCTGAGCTAAGCTCTCGTATGGCCTAAGAGAGCCTCCCAGATCGCCGCTTAGGAGGTTTATTAATTTTTTTTCCACCATCGATAAGACCATAGGCTTGTTGCTACCGGTTAGGGCAAATTGTTCGATTTTAGGCCCTGGACTGGTAGGCCCTGAAATGGCTTGATGGTTGTTTAATTTATCTGATGGCAAAAAGAGTCTCCTAGTTTTAAAATAAAAGATATATCTTTTTTATAAGCTAGGCAATATGCTAAATACCTGACTAAAAACTAGACTAAAACTAATAGGCACTATGTTAGACATATTAAAGGCAAATAAATAGCGCCTCTTAGATTATTAAGAAAAATTTTTTGTGATTATAATATCAAAAAAATTTTGGTGTACTTGTTTAGTGTATCCAACCACCGAATAATAATAGCATAGCCTTGGGACTTTAGCAAATATAATGAGTTATTTTTTTTATAATTACCACTGTTTGCCGCAAGCAAGCCTCGCCTCGAGCCAGCTTTGGCTGACCAAAGTGCATGGCCATAGTTCATGGCCATAGGTCATAGCTAATCATTTTGCCAAAAAATTATCTAAACTGCCTAGGCCATTATTTTTAGCCTCAAGTAATCCCCAAGGACGCCCCAAGGTCCGTTGGCCTAGGTAAAAATGTACTTTTTTGTACATTTTTACACGCAAGCTTAAGCCTAAAATCGCGGGTGTTACCTGACACTTATATGGCCCATACGGGGATATGTTGGGTAGAGGTTAAAAGATAGATTTTAAAATTATCTTGGGAGCATAGTTTGCATGGGGCTTTAACTAGGCTTTCCAAGGGCTTTCCAAGGGCTTTCCAGTTGCTTTCCAGGGTGCTTTCCAAACCTTTTTTGACTAATGCTGCGGGAGTTGTGATAAAATGTCCAGACCCGGTGTTTTCCGGCCTCAATTCTCGAAAGGCCTTTTTTAGTAACATGATTGGCGTCTCAAAGCTTTATTGCGGTACTGTTGAACCTTCCGATCCCTTGCGCTACAGGCGAAAATCCAACGAACTACCGAGCCATCTGCTCCAATTTTCCGAGGACAAAAAGCCGGTCATTGTCTGGAACATGACGCGCGCCTGTAACCTCTCCTGCCTCCACTGCTACGCTTCGGCTACGCCAGGGCCCGCCCCTGACGAGCTCACCTTAGAAGAGTGCTTAGCTTTGATGACCGATCTGACCAATTTTGGCGTCCCGGTCATTCTTTTTTCCGGCGGTGAGCCCTTAACCCACCCCCATCTCTTTGAGTTAGTTGAGGCGGCGGTTAAGGGGGGCTCGCGGGCCGTCTTATCGACCAACGGCCTTCTTTTAACCAAAGATAAAGCCCAAAAGCTAAAGGCCTTAGGACTATCCTACGTGGGCATATCCCTTGACGGCCTAGAAGGCCCTCACGAGCGCCTAAGGAGACTAAAAGGATCCTTTCAAAAAGCCTTGGACGCCGTAGATATTGCTCTCTCTTGCGGTCTTAAAGTAGGCTTAAGACTTACAATGACCAAGAGTAATTTAAGCGATCTCAACGCCCTCTTTGATCTGATGATCCAAGGGGGAGTTCCTAGGGTCTGCTTCTATCACTTAGTGGATTCTGGCGATAACCCTTCTCTTTTAGCCCAGCGCCTTAGCCACGAAGAAACTAGAGAGGCCTTAGACATCATCTGCCAAAGGACCCGGGATCTCCACGAGCGCGGACTACCCACCGAGGTC
>JAITJB010000024.1 GCA_031279155.1 Deltaproteobacteria bacterium
GGTTATAGCTTGGAACCTAGCTCAGCTCCTAGCCCGGAAAAAAGCCCAGAACCTAGCCTACAATCAAGCTTACTACCTAAATTGGGACCCAATTTGGGCCCCAATCTGGACTCTGAAGAGGAGATTTGGGCGGCCTTAGTCTTGGGCGTGGGCGATTATTGCCGTAAAAATAATCTTAATACCGTGGTATTAGGTCTTTCTGGCGGCATAGATAGCGCTCTTACGGCGGCTATCGCCGCTAAAGCCGTGGGGCCGCAAAACGTGACCGCGCTCTTGATGCCCTCGCCATACTCCAGCCAGCACAGCCTAGATGACGCCTTGGCTCTGGTGGAAAACTTAGGCTTAGCCAAATCTCATGTTTTAGGTATTAAGCCGGCCATGGAGGCCTTCAGTCACATCTTGGCCCCTTGTTTTGGTAATCTTCCTTCGGACACCACTGAGGAAAACATCCAAGCTAGGATACGCGGCGTTCTTTTAATGGCCCTGGCCAACAAATTTGGTAGCTTATTATTGACCACGGGCAATAAGTCTGAGATTGCCGTGGGCTACTGTACCATCTACGGCGACATGTGCGGGGCTTTGGCAGTCATTGGGGATCTCTATAAGACGCAGGTGTTCCGTCTGGCTCGCTGGCTCAACGAGCAAAATGGCCGCGAGATCATACCCTGGAATACAATTACTAAACCCCCATCCGCCGAATTGAGGCCTAATCAGACTGACCAAGATAGCCTCCCGCCCTACGAGGAGTTAGACGCGGTTTTAGCCTTCTTTTTGGAAGATAAAGAGGGACCACAAGCCTTGGAGGCTCGAGGCTTTGACCCCCAAACAGTCAGAAAAATCGCCTCTTTAGTCCGAAGCGCCGAGTTTAAGAGGCGCCAGGGAGCCCCGGTCTTGAGGATCACCTCTCAAGCTTTTGGCGTGGGCTGGCGCATGCCCATTACCTGCGGCTCGGTCTTCGAGACGAGGACTAAGACCATGCCCAAGCCCGGAACCAAGATCTAGATTAAAGTTTTGGCCAGCGTATTAAGCTTTGAATAATATTAATTTAATTGTAAGGAGAAGAGATTATGTCAACAAGCAACAATTCCACCGGGTCCCAGCTTCCAGTCGCCACCAAGGCTTTTGATCAAAATGACATTGACGACAACAAAGTCATCGCCGCCCTATCCTACCTCGGCTTATTGTTTTTGGTCCCTTTATTGGCCAGGCCAAATTCTAAATTTTGCCGGGCCCATGTGAACCAAGGGATTGTTTTCTTTATTGTTTTTGCCGTAACGTCTATTGTCTTAATGATCTTAAGTTTGATTCCGCTCTTGGGCTTTATTTTTTGGATAGTCATGTTTTTATTCTGCTTGGTCTCAGCGATTATTGCTATAGTCCAAATTATATTTTGCCTTAAAGGTGAATACAAAAAGATTCCTATTTTAGGTAATTTAAATATAATTAAATAATCTAGTAATCTAATTTAGGGGCCTCCCACCTTTTGGCCTCGCGCTCTATCTCTACCTTGCCGTTAGAACTATAACCAATTACTCAAGCTCAAAAAAAGCCGCCCCGGTTCTGCCCCAAGCCCGGCTATCTATTAGTTTCCAGCTCTTAAGCTTTTCGGGATCGATTGAATGTAGGTCCTCTCTCTCCTGCTCCCAGATGGCCAGGGCGCCGGGGCTTAGTAAATTGTAGTTTTGGGCGCGCAGGAGAAAGTTTTCAGCAATTTCCCTATCTTTATAGGGGGGATCGAGAAAAACTAGATCAAAGGGGGCAAAACGGGTTAAGGATGCCGTCTCCTTGGGAAAAGCGGCTTTAAGGATCTTTACGCGCTCTTGACAGCTTAAGGGGATCTTATGGAGGTTAGTGTTTAGGGATCTTATGGCGCTAGAGGCGCTATCGCACAAGAGAGCAAAATCAGCCCCCCTAGAGACGGCTTCAAACCCTAGGGCCCCAGAGCCGGCCAAGAGATCTAAGACCCTGGCCCCTTGGGTTTTTGAGCCCAAGATGGAGAAGATGGCCTCGCGGGCCATGGCCGAAGTGGGCCGGGTCAATAGACCCTTGGGCGCGCTTAAGTTTAGGCCCTTAAAGAGACCGGCGATTATTTTGGGCACATCTCACCCGCTAAGCTGTTCACTTTTTAGCCTTCTAGCCTTTTAGCCTGCTCACCTATTAGTCTTTTAGCCATCTAGCCGTCTAACCTGTTCGCCCTTCTAACCTTTCACCCGCTCACCCGGTCAACTAATAACCTGCTCACCGGCCCCAAAGGGCCGGGCGAGCGCCCAGTTCGATCATGGTTTTAACGTCAATATCTAAGGCCTGAGGGCGGCAGGTGCCGGCTTTGGGCGTGGTCAAGGCTATGGTAGCTCCGCCTCTAGTTAAAATGAGATCGGTTGGCGTCAGGTGAACGCCCGTGATCTTTCTCCCAGAAATCAAAAGCCGTTTAGCCGGGCAGTTGTCGGCGGCTTTAAGGAGCTCATCGACCTTGGACCAGAATTTGGGTACCGATTGATTGGCGTTGGGGAAGATATCTTTTAGGGTCAAAGGGGCCCCGGTGGTCAGATCGTAGTTGGCAAAAGAATAGGTGACGGTCGCCCGGATTTGGCGATTGCGGCGGATATTACCAATAAATCTCTCAACTTGGAAGATTGAGAGATATTTTTCTGAGCTCTGGTGGACGTAATTTTTGATCTCAAAACCAACTGGCAAACAGCGCCCCTGGCAGCCGTCAAAATCGTTACAGGTTAGCTCCATGGATTTGGCTTTAAAGGCCGCGAATTTCTTTTTCATGGCCGCTTCTAGCCTCTGGTCGAGGGCAAAGCTTCCAGTATTTTCAGGATAATCAATAGTAATATAAACTAGATCGGTTACGCAGGTCGGCGAGACCAGTTGGTGCTCGAGGATGCGCCTTTGGGAGTCAGGCGGCGGCTCAGATAATGGGGTTCCGTCATCATAGCAGTGCTGGCCCTCACACAAGCCTGGCCAACCGCCTAGGTATTCTGAGCGCAGATATGCTGAGGCGCTTGAAGCGTCAATAAGAGCGAGCGAGATCAAAAAGGCCAAAAAAAATAGTCTGCCTAAGGTTTTAGCCGGCTTGGATGTTAAAGCATCGCTTTTATTTTTAGGCCGAAACTTAAGGCTATGGAGAGGGTCATGCATGATTTATCCTCGGCCGATGGGATATTTTGTAGTTTATTTAAGTATAAAAAGCTTTAAATGTTCTTTAGTAATTAATTGAGCGAGATTTTTGGTTCGAGCTCTCAAGAGTCTCGAGCACAGTTTTGGCCAAAAGCGGGGCGATTGGCGATAGAGAGGCCAAATATTGAGCGCCCCTTAGGCCGTTAGCCCGGGCCTCTAGGGGATCGGCTAAGAGGCGGCTTAAGACGGTAGCTAGGTTTTCCGGGGCGGCCACGCTGGCCGCGCCCAAAGCTCTCAAATCTTGAGCTTCGTTTAGAAAGCTATCCATATATAAGCCAAAGACCGTGGGCCGACCGTAGGCCGCAGGTTCCAGCGGGTTGTGGCCGGTTCCGCCCAAAAAACTGCCGCCGACCACGGCGATATCAGCTTGAGCGTATAAATCGGCCAAAACCCCCACCCTATCTACGATGACGACTGACTTAGGCACCCAGGGAGCTGTGAGGTTATTGGTTTGCGAGTATAAAATTGTCTGAAAACCCAAGGATTTTGCTGTATCTGCGACTTCTTTGACTCGCGGAATGTGTCTTGGCGAGAGTATAAGCCTAATATTATTATTATCTAGTGAATTTACGGCCTTTAAAATGATGGCCTCTTCCCCGTGGTGAGTTGAGCCTGCCAAAATGATGGGGGAGTTATTAGTTTGGCTTTCTAAGGAGTTATTTTTTTCTATTTGAGCGATATAATTACTTGCTTTAGCAATCAGGCGATCAAATTTTGGCGATCCGCCAATTATAGTCCGGTCATTATCGGAGCCTAAAGCGACAAAGCGCTCGCGATCGGAAATATCAATGGCGCTTATCAGATCAAAGAACCTTAAAATTGGGCCCATAAAGTGCCTGATTTTTAGGTAGCGCTCAAAGGAGTTTAGGCTTAGGCGGCCAGAAACGATAATCAGAGGGATATGGCGGCGGGCGCACTGATAGACCAGTTCTGGCCAGATCTCGGTTTCGATAATGACCAGAGCTATAGGATCTACGCGGTCTAAAAATCTCTGGGGCGCGCCCCAAAAATCTAGAGGCGGGGCGGCTAATTGGATGTCAGTTATATAGCCTGAGTTTAGCTGATGGTTGGGAAACTGAAAATCGTAGATCTCTTCATTGGGCCAGATTTTATGGCTAGCCACAGATAGACCGGCAGGCGTTCCCACGGTCATGAGCTTGGGGCCGGTGTAACCGGCCTCAGGGAAGGCCTCTAAGACGGCTAGGCCGCTTGCGGCCTCGCCCACCGATGCTGCATGTAGCCAGATGGGCTTACGTCCGCCGCAGTCGGTAAAGCCTAAGCGGTCGGCCCAGCGTCCGCCAAAGCGACCTTTAACTAGCGGCCAAATTAGGGCCGGAGCTAAGGCCAGTGAGCCGAGGCTGCGGTAGGCCCAAAGCCAGGAACGGAGGGACACGGTCTGTCCTATTAGTGAGTTTCGCCGGGGCGTACGGACATGAAGTTGCCGCCGGTTAGGCAGGTTGAGGCGTTAAGGATCAGGGGCGGAAAACCGGCCCGACGAGTAATATCGGCGGCAAACTCCCGCAGAAAGGGGAAAACCGCTTGAGCGAACATGTTTTGGACGATGGTATTGCGTATTTGGGGGTGTGGGGACTTAAGTAAGACAAAGGCGGCCAAGAACTCCACCTCTAGCCTGAAGGGGGCCGGGCTTTCGCTTCTGGTCTCCAAGCTCTGGCTGAAGTTGGCCATGGTCCCCTCTTCGTTAAAGTCAGCGTTATTACTAATAATGACCTGAATGGAGGCTCGTTTTTTCTGGTAGAGTAGAGGCTGCTCTTTGGCAAAATCAGGATTAACGGAAAAGAAGCTCTTATTAAGTTTTATGTTGGTCATGGCATATTCAAGTCTATGGTCCTCTGGCATGTTATCTCCTTAATTTTAGGTAATTTATTTATCAGGTCGTTGTTTGGTTGGTTGCCGGAGGGCCAGGTTCGATGGTGTAGGCTTCGGTATGGGTGTTTTCGTCGGCTCTAATGGAAATAGGTCTTTTAAGTCTCTTTTCTAAATCCTCCAGAGCCGGGCGGCCCTCATCGAGGATCAGATCGCGGATAGAGGGGTGGACGGTCAGGATCAGGGGCTGGTGAGGGTAATCACAGGCGGCCATTTCCATGTCGCGAAAGGCTTGATGGCAGACTGAGATGGGAGACAATAGCACGCCCTGACCTTGGCAGTAGAAACATGGCCGCCGCATCAGTCGGTCGATATTTTCCCTCGTCCTCTTGCGGGTCATCTCTATTAGACCTAATTCACTCATGGGTAAGATCTTGGTCTTGCCCTTATCGTGCTTGAGATTTTCTTTAAGGGTCTGGAAGACCCTTTCGCGGTTAAACTCCTTTTCCATATCAATAAAATCGATGACTATTAGACCGCCGATATTGCGGAGCCGCAATTGGTAGGCTATTTCCCGGACAGCTTCTAAGTTGGTTTTTAGAATTGTTTCTTCTAAATTGTGGTGACCCACGTAGCGGCCGGTGTTGACATCGATGACCGTTAGGGCTTCGGTGGAATCGATGACCACGTAACCGCCGCTTTTGAGCCAGACTTTTTTATTTAAGGCGCGCGCCAGATCGGTTTCCACGTTATAGGCGTCAAATAAGGGTACAGAACCCTCGTAAAGGCCCACGTCAGGCGTTTGCTCTGGCGAAAAGGCCGTAAGAAAGCGGTGGATCTTTTCATACTGCTCGCGATCGTCGATAACTAACCGGTCAACTTGGTCGGTGAAGAGATCGCGCACGGCCTTAAGGCTAGCGTCAAGTTCTTGGTGGATCAGGGCCGGGGCCGATTGGAGCAATATATCGGCTTGGATTTTAGCCCACAGGTGATCGAGAAAAGCCGATTCGGCCTTAAGTTCGTAGTCGGTCGCCCCTTCGGCCGCCGTTCGGGCAATCAGGCCTCGCCCGGTGCCTAAAGACTCCAAAATATCTCTAAGCCTTCGGCGCTCTTCGTCGTCTTCGATGCGGCGGCTGACGCCTAAGTGGTTGACCGCGCTCATCATAACTAGCCGGCGGCCTGGTAATGATATATGGGTGGTAACCCTGGCCCCCTTTTGGCCAATGGGCTCTTTGGAGACCTGGACCATGATGTCCTGGCCCTCGCTTAAAATTGACTCGATGGGCTGCTGGTTAGATTCTGGGATTTCAGCGTCATCTTGGAGGGCGGTCTCAACTTCGCCCTCGCCATCGTCGTCAGATCCAAAGGAGGCCTTACCTAAGAGCCGGGTAAATTCCTTTTCCCCGCCGCAGATGTCATCGACATATAAAAAGGCCGCCTTCTCCATGCCAATATCGACAAAAGCCGCTTGAAGGCCTGGTAGGACTCTAACCACCCGGCCTAGGTAGATGTTGCCTAAAAGACCTGCGCCTCTGGCCCCGCGCTCGAGTTGAAACTCCACCAACACACCATTTTCCATCAAGGCGATCCTGGTTTCGTATGGACGGTAGTTGATTAAAAGTTCAGATGACATGGCTGGCTTCTTTATTTCCTCTCAAAAAGGGGGCTAGTTGGAATTTACATTTTTTAGCTAACTAAAGTAGCTATTTTTTTTAAAGACACCTCAAGGTCATCGGCTAAGCCCCACATGGCTTTAACGGCCAAGAGCGGTTTGGGCGTGCCGGACGGGCTAATGCGGATGGTCAGATGTAGAGAGTAAGGATCTTTGGGGGCAATTGATAATATAAAATCGGCTAGATCAAATTGCCGCAAAGCGCCCTTCGATCCAGTATAGCTTAATTGGGCCCTTGGGTGAAAGGGAGGCTCGGCGAAAACGGGCTTAGGGCTTGTTATTTCCCAAAGTGCAGCCGTAGGCTTTGGTTTAGGTGATTGCGGCGGGAGCATTGAGACCGATATGAGCCTTAAGCCCAAGGGGAGTTTTAAGGCGTTAAAAACCTCTTGGGGAGCGGTAATATTTTTAAGTTCAAAGATTAGGCGCTCATCGAGACTTTCCACGCCCAAGGGCAAAGCCGTAAGAAAGGACAGTTTTGGCTGAGGATGGAAACCTTGGCTAAAGCGCAGTTCAAGCTTGGCCTGACGGAAGGCCTTTTTGAAGAGCTCGACCATCTCTAAATGACCTAGGAGAACTAAAGGCCCCTCTTTGGCAAAGGAGGCCACATAGCGGGCGCCTAAATCTGGCCTTTGAGAAGCCTTTGCTTTTGGAGATTTTGGATCTCTTCTATCTTGCCGATAGCCTTGGGGATTAGGGCTTTGATCTGACGATTGATCGTTTTGGCTAAGTTTTGATGGCGAATCTATTGGGTCATGGGTGCTCTGGGGCGAGATCTCAAAGGCCTTAGGATTAGCTAAATCAATATAAGCCCCGCTGTGACAGGCGCCGCAGTCTTGGCAGCCAGATAGGCGGCAGTCAGGCGTGGTTAGGCCCATTTTGGCTCGGGAAAGCTCTTTAATTAAATATTGCTCATTTACCCCGCACCTAAGGTGCGACCAGGGGAGTACTTGCCCGGGCTCTCTGGGGGTCAAAAGCTCTTGGGCGGGCATACCCAAATGGTCCATGGCCATAAGCCAGTGGGATAGCTTAAAATGATCGTTCCAAGCTTCAAATCTGGCCCCCAAGCGGTGGACTTCGGATAAAAGAGAACCTAGGCGGCGATCGCCTCTCGATAATATGCCCTCAATAAAACTTATGCCGGGATCGTTAAAGCGGACGACCAGGCGGGGGTGACGAGCAGCCGCCCGGACCACGGCCAGCCTTTGTTCGATTAAGTCCATACCTGAAGCTGGATGCCACTGGAAGGGCGTGTGGGCTTTGGGGGTAAAGTGAGCAAGCCCTAGGTTTAATTTGGCTTTGCTCAGACGGCTAAGTTTAATTGCTAAACCCACGATAGCTTCGAGATCTTCTTGGGTTTCAGTTGGGAGCCCGGCCATAAAATAGAGCTTTAAGGCCCGCCAGCCTAGGCGGAAAGCTGTCTCGCTGGCCTGGAAAATATCATCTTCGGTTAGATCTTTATTTATGACGGCCCTCAACCTTTCGGTGGCCGCTTCAGGCGCCATAGTGAAGCCCGTTTTCCGGACCCTTTTGATCTGCTGAGCCAAGTGGTTCGATAGACTCCTAACCCTAAGTGAAGGTAGAGATAGGGCCACTTGCCCTTGGGCGTGGCGGTCCATAAAGCTTTCGACTAAGTCCCCTACCTGAGTATGGTCGCCTGCCGATAGCGAGAGAAAGGCCGCCTGATCGTGCCCGGTGGACTCTAAATTTTGGGAGATTAGCTTTAAGATTTCTGAGCTATGGCGTTCGCGGACCGGGCGATACAAAAAACCGGCTTGACAGAAACGGCAGCCTCTCGAGCAGCCCCGGCCAATCTCCACGGCTACCCGGTCATGGACAGGCTTAACAAAGGGCGTTATCTGGCAGAGGGGAAAGGGCGCCCCGGATAGTTTAGTGGCCACAGCCCTTTGGACATGGTTGTAGCCAGATTTTAGAGTTTCGATGCTATAGAGCGCACCATCACGGTAGATAGGCTTAAAGAGCGATGGAATGTAAATGCCCGGGCGTCCGGCTAGGCGATCGAAGAGCTCATTTTTGCTGGCTTTGGAAAACCGCCATTCTTTAATGATCTCTAGATCTTCCATGAAAGAGGCTTCAGCGTCGCCTATAAAAAAAATATCAAAAAAATCAGCCAAAGGTTCCGGGTTCGAGGCCCCGGGCCCGCCGGCAACAATTAAAGGCTGGCTATTTTCTCTATTGGAGGCCAGGCTATTTAGGCCACCTAAGCGCAGCATGTCTAAGATAGTCGTGTAGGCCAGTTCGTATTGGAGAGAAAAACCTATCAGGTGAAAGTCTTTTATGGGAGTAGCGCTCTCAAGACTTCTAAGGGGCCGGCCAGTACTTTCTAATCTCTGAGCGTAGTCCACCCAGGGGGCGTAGACCCTTTCGGCCCGGAAACCCGCGCGAGAATTAACCATGTGATATAAGATCTTATGGCCTAAGTGGCTGTGAGCTATTTCGTAGACGTCGGGGAAGGCCAAGGCCATGGTCAAAAGTCGGCCTTTGGCGTCGGGGATAATGTTGGGCGTGGCCCCTGACTCTGTACCTAGGTAACGGGCCGGGTGTTCCAGGCCGGCTAGGAGAGCTGGTCTGGCTTCAGGCGGTATGGAAATGGACAATTAGGACTCCGAGATGGGCGGGCGGGGAAAGCGAGGCTTCGAAAATCAAAGTTAACTTCTGAGGGCTAATTTTGGCGGCTTAGAGATTGAGAGTTGAGGCTATCTCGGCTAAAATTTTCCGGGCCGCCTCAGAGGGATTATCGGCTTGACGAATGGGGCGACCGATGACCAAAAGATCCGCGCCTCCCCTCAGGGCGTTCCCCACCGATTCCACCCTCTTTTGATCGTCAGAGACGACATTGGCCCAATCTGGCCGTATGCCCGGTATAACCAATAGGGGTTTGGCCCCAAATCTAGATCTTAGGTCGTAGACCTCTTGACCTGAGGCCACTAGGCCGTGACAGCCAGCCGACAGGGCCCTATGGGCTAATCTAGCCGCATAAAGGCCCGGACGGCGGTATTCACTGCCCAGTTCATCGAGCTTAGCCGGCTCCAAGCTGGTCAGAACAGTCACGGCTAAAACGGTAGTCTCTGGAGGCGCGGCTTTTACGGCCGTCTCCATCATTTCTAAGCCGCCTTGAGCGTGGATGGTGATCAGATCGGGCTCTAACGATCCAATGCTCTTTATGGCCTGGCTAACCGTTGCCGGTATGTCGTGGAGTTTGAGATCTAAAAAAATACCAGAGCCCGGGGCTTTGGCCCGAATGGCTTTGACAATGGATGGCCCCTCAGAGAGGTAAAGCTCTAAGCCGATTTTAAAAAAACCCACGAGACCACTTAAATTGTAGGCCAAGTCCAAGGCCGCCTGAGCGCTGGGGACGTCAAGAGGAAAGACTAGGCGCTGGGCCGGGTTTCGGGATTGTCTTAATTTATCGATGTTCATTCATCGTCCAGATCGTCTAGGCTATCGGCTAAATCCACGCTATCGGTATCGTCATCGAGATCGAGAGAGTCGTCGGCGTCGAGATCGGGTAAGTCGTCATTGAAGGCGTCGATAGCCGCCGACTCAGCTGGCTCAAGCTTTGATGGTGGAACCATGAAGGTTTCTGAGATATCGGATTTTCCAGCCGGTATATCGCCGGTGGAAACCAGTGTTTGACGAATATGGTCGATAGCCGGTTTATTTGGAGCGTGGCTAGGTTCTTCACCTGAGCCTTCTACCGTCACCTCAAGCGGAGAATAGGTATCGTCTACGGCCACCACGTCGATGTCATCGCTGGGACTTAGGGCGCCAGAGATCTCCTCAGGCTCGTCGATTTCAGGCTCGAGCAAAACCTCAGGCTCCTCAAATTCTTGGACCGGAGGCTTAGGCGGAGCCGGGGGCGGCGGCGGCGCCGGCTTGGAAAGAGTCTCATGGGGTGGTGGCGGCGGCGGAGGCGGAGGAGGCGGCGCAGGCCTAGCCTGAGGCTGAAAAGGCGGCGGGGCGGCGCTCCTAGGTGGTTCTGGCGGCGTTAGCTTCGGCGGGGCCGGCGCCGTGAAGTCAGGAACCATAGTGGTAGACGGGGAAAAACCAGAGTCAAAGGATGGCGAATACGGGTTACCTAGGTCGTCTCCGGACTGGTTGTCATGGTCAGAGCTTAAATGGCCGCCATCTGAGCCAGCTATCGTAAAGTAGTTGATCGAGCCGGGCTTTGTACAGGTCAGAGAAAGCACTCGGCGAACCGGCTTAAGATCGCGTTTACATTTTGGACAATTGAGGTTGTACTCGAAACTATTGTAGCCGCATTTGGGGCAGAGCATCGAAGGCCTCCCTGAAAAATGGACTTAGTAGGGTTTGGGAGTTACTCACATATGATACGGGCCTAGCGGCCACTTGGTCGTCTGGCATTTGGTCATCTGGTAATTGGTCATCTGGCATTTGGTCGTCTGGCATGCCATAAGTTGGTCTATGATCGGCTCGAGTTAGACGCCGCCGTTCAAATGGAACCACGGTCTTTGTATCCAAGTTATTATATTAATGCTTTTACGGGGAAAAGTCCAGCGAAATGAAAAATTTCTGGTTGATATTATGCGATTGTAGCATTTAGCCAAGAGGTAGGGGATAAGAAGACAAAAAAAGGACCGGAGGCAGGAAGCCAGGTTTTCCCGCTCTCCGGTCCAGTCCCGGTGTGGACAACACTAACAGGATTTGCGGTCAACAGGTGGGAGGCTGTGCGCTGTTCAATCTGTCGTGTCGGCCTGATTCGTATATTACTAAAACTGAAACTCAATTGCAATAGGCTCTCAAAAAAAATATGGTAATAATTTCGGGAGCTTAAAAAAATATCAAAAAAAATTTTGCCGCCTAACTAAAAAAAATTGGGTTTTGTCGCAAATTTTGGCCTTTAGCTTGGGTCCTTGAAATTTTACCTTGGCCGAGCGGGCTATTTCAAAGCCATGGGGCTCTTAGATAGAAATCGGAGCAATTTTAGTTGGCTTAAGCGGTATATTCTTAGTTTTAGCGTAGATTTAAGGTAAATTTTATCTAGATCGTTTTTTAGCCAGAGCTATAAGGATAGCCGGCTTGATCCATGGTCATGGCCCTAACGCTCCCAATATATTAGCTTTAAACTAGAGGTGGACGGGTTCTTTAAAGTTTAGGTTGATAAGCAATAATTGTCGTTAACCAAAAGTGGGAAAAATTACCCGATTAACTTTTAGCCTTAGGTAAAAAAATGACCAGCCCAAGGAGCGGTTGGATGTAGTTGGAATAATAGTTAAATAAAAAGGGCAGAAGGCGCAAAAAAGTCAGAATAATGACTATGATTTTTTTGGCACGCTCTTTGCAATACTAATAATCGACTTCGTGCCAGGAAAAACGGGAATCCGGCCTGTCGCCCCATTCCAAGATTGTCTGCGGTTAACCCCACGAACAACTGTTTGCTTTTAGAACCGAAAAACGCAACCCTGGCAGCGTAACCCACCCAAAACGAGTCCTTACCACATTTAGCGGCAGGTTTCAGGCGGATCCGAGGCAACCGGACCCGCCTGATTTTTTTTATGTACTCTAAAATCCCTTGAGAATTAAATCTTCGATCGTAAGTCCGCCGGAGGGCTTTGAGTTAGAATTTTGGCTAAACTCCAAAAGCCTACGGACGTAGCGGCCTAAGATATCAGTTTCTAAGTTGACTGTACGTGGGGCCTTGAGATCTGATAGAGTAGTTACATTGGACGTCTGAGGGATAAGGTTTACGCTAAAATTTGAGCCGGAAACTTCGTTTACAGTTAGGCTTACCCCATCGATGGCGATGGATCCTTTGGCAACTATGTAGGGAGCTAAGTCATTGGGGAAGGAAAATTGGCAGATAAGGCTCTGGCCGCTTGGCTTAATACTAAGTAATCGCCCTAGGCCGTCAACGTGACCGGTGACAATATGTCCGCCAAGGCGGTCGGTTAGTTTTAGCGCTCTTTCAAGGTTAACTAAATTTTCTCTACCCAAGGTGGTTACCTTGAGCGTAAAAGAGGAGGCGTAAGCCGTAAAAGCTTTTGGAGCTAATACTTTAGTTACCGTTAAGCAAACCCCGGAGACGGATATGCTCTCGCCAATAACCAAGGGCTCGTCCCAATCAAAAAAAGGTTCTACGGTAAGTTCGCTTTCCTCGTGACCAGGCTTTCGGGCGATAATCCGCCCTTTGCCTAAGACTAGCCCTGTAAACACTTATGAGCTCCCGTCATCGCCGGCTAAGATCTCCTCGTCAAAACTGGCGTAGCCGCTAACCGGGGCTGAAACCTGATCGGAATTTGGCCCAAAGCCGCCGCTGGGCCGAAGTGTTAAGTGGATGTCCGGACCCTTGCGGCCGATTTTTAGGACATCAAGATCTTTAGCTAAGTTAAGGCTATCTAAACCAGGTCCGCCCAACAGTGACGGCGCGTCGCGACCGCCTAAAAACTTGGGGGCCAAAAAGATGTGGACCAGATCGACAATAGGTTCCTCAAGCAAGGCTGAGGAGGCTAAAGTGGCGCCTGGCTCAATTAAGACGCTCTGAAGACCAGCTTGGGCCATCTCCGATAAGATGGCTCTAAGGGAAAGTTGACCTTCCGTCCGCCTAGGGACTTCCCAGAGGGTGTTACCCATGCGCCGGATGGAATCCTTGGCTGCTTGGTCGGCGTCCGGGGCGCAGATGACCACGGTTGGGCCGCCCAATTGGGGATCGAAGAGCTTAAGGTTTCGAGGAAGTTTTAGCGAGGGGTCTAAGACCACGCGCCAGGGTTGATGGTGCATCTTGCGCCGTCCCCAAGGCCTGGCTGAGAGCTCAGGGTTATCTTGGAAGGCCGTGGTCCGGCCAATCATGACGGCGTCAACGCCGGCTCTGATGATGTGACCGAAGTTTCGGGCGGCTTTCGAGCTTATCCAACGCGAGTCGCCGGTGTGGGTGGCGATTTTACCATCTAAACTAGCGGCGGTTTTTAAGATAACAAAGGGCAGGCCCTTAGAGACCCATTTAAAGAAAAACTGGTTTAGTTCCCAAGCCTCGTTGGCCATAAGTCCGCGGTCAACTTCAATACCGGCTTCCTCTAAGAGAGCCGCGCCGCCAGCCGCCTTGGGATGAGGATCTGAAACAGAGTAGTAAACCTTAGCTACCCCGGCGTCAATAATGGCTTCCGTACAGGGCGGAGTGCGTCCGTAGTGTGAGCAAGGCTCGAGGTTAACGTAGAGCTCAGCTCCGTTAGCCTTGCGCCCGGCTTCGGTCAAGGCCGCAGCTTCGGCGTGGGGTTGCCCCGGGCCAGTGTGCCAGCTCTTAGCTATAATACGACCACGCTTGACCAAGAC
>JAITJB010000124.1 GCA_031279155.1 Deltaproteobacteria bacterium
CAAGATGGCGAAGATGATAACGCCGACCACGTAGTTGCCGCCGACCACAAAGTTACCAAAGGCTTGGATGACCTCGCCGGCGGCCTGAGTCCCTTGGTCGCCATTTAAGAGAATTAACCTAGTTGACCCGATGTTTAGAGCTAGCCTACAGAGCGTAAGTATCAATAGCAGCGATGGGAAGACGGAGAAATCTAAGGGCTTTAAGGTGTACATGGCCGTAAGTAACACGACCACGCTGATAGCCACGTTAAAGGTTAAGAGCAGATCTAAGGCCCCGGTCGGCAGCGGGAATAGAAAGACTAAAATAATCCCCACGACCCCGAGGCCGATGATCATGTTGCCGCCGCCGGTTGTCGTCAACCGATCGTAGAGGCGAGTGAAGGCGCCCTCAGCCATACTTCCTCCGGCCCTTGACCCGGTAGATATAATTTAAGACCTCAGCCACGGCTTTATAAAACTCCACCGGTATCACCTGTCCGACCTCGACCGCCCGGTAGAGGGCCTGGGCTAAGGGTTTGTTTTCAACGATAGGGACTTTGTTTTCTCTGGCGATGTCCTTTATCCTCTGGGCCATAAAGTCCTGGCCTTTGGCCACGACCATCGGGGCCGGGGCTTTGGCCCGATCGTACATCAAAGCTACGGCAAAATGGGTCGGGTTAGCGATAACCACGTCGGCTTTGGGTACGTCGTTTAACTGCCGCTTTTTACTGGCCTCCCTTTGAGCCTGGCGGATGCGGTTTTTAACAATGGGATCGCCTTCGATCTGCTTGTATTCGTCTTTGACTTCCTGCTTAGTCATCTTCATGTCTTGCATGAACTGCCAGCGCTGGTAGCCGTAATCTAAAACGGCTAAGACTAAAAGAAGTAAACAGGTTTTTATGAAGATCTCTAGCGAGATCTTAAGGACCGTAATCCCGATGGTTAAAGGCGTCATGTCGACCATCAGGATAAAATCATCGATGTGATCTTTTACCACCAAGTATCCCATCAAAAAAATGATGGTCATTTTAAAAATGCTCTTAAGGCATTCAACTACGGTCTTGATCTTAAAGAGCCGACCAAATCCATTGATAAAGTTTAGCCGATCTAATTTGGGGATCAAAGAATCGGAGACCATCATAAAGCCGCCGATTTGATAGACGTTTATGGCCACGGCCACGATTAAGATGATGATGGCAAAGGGTAAGATAATAATTAAAGATTCTCTGACGGCTAGGCGGAGTACGGATATTATCTCACCTGATGTGCCGGATATTTCGTTAAACCTCCAAAAAAAATAGCGAAAAACTCTGACCAACCGCTCCCAACCCAAGGGCCCCAAAATAGCCAAAGCCGCCCCGGCGACCAGTAAGACCACGGCGGCGTTGATCTCCATGCTCTTGGGGACCTGGCCCTTCTCGCGGGCTTGGGTCAGCTTATGACCGGTTGCGTCTTCGGTCTTTTCGCCGGTTTCTTCACTCATGAAACTTTAGCCTTATAGGTATTCAAATTCTGCCTATGGTCATAAAATCAAGGAGCCTAGTTAAAGCCGTTTGGGCCTCGAAGATGGCCTGACCTATTTGGCGAGGCCAAAAATCCATGGAAAAACCGATCAAAACAAGACCGGCTAAGATATATAGCGGCATGCCAACGAAGAGGACCTGCATCTGAGGCACGGCCTTGGCCACAATGCCAAAGGATACCTTAGCGCAGAAAAGAAGTCCGACTACGGGGGCGGCGACCTTAACGGCTAAGATGTACATCCGGCCAACGGCCAGCATGACTTCGCTGAAGGTCTCAGGCGCCCAAAAGGCCACTAACCCTGGCGGGATGACCTTAAAACTATCGACTAAGGCTTTAATGACCACCAAGTGTCCATTGGCAAAAAGAAAGATGAGCACAAAGACGATATAAACAAACCTGGAGACCACTGGCACTTGGGTCCCGCTTTGGGGATCTAAGACGTTAACCATGGTCATGCTCATCTGAAAGCTTAAATACTCACCGGCCATGTTGGCGGTTTCCAATACCAGCCTAACCATAAAGGCCAAAACAAGTCCGGTCATAAGTTCGCCCACAGCTAGCCAGGCGAAGCCAAACCAGGTCATGGGCATTAAAGTAGCGCTATAAGATACCGTTGGGGCGATGACAAAGGTCAGCGTCAAGGCCAAAGCCACCTTGGCCTCGGTTACGATGTTGGGGCTGCCTAAGATCGGGGCAAAGGCCACCACCATCGAAAGCCTTAAGAGGACGAGAACAAAGGCCGCGAACTCGTCCGCGTTGATTATCGGCGCCCCCAAGGCTAAACCATAGCCTAGAGGTCAGCCGGGTCTAGGCCTGAGACGACTAGACCCGCCGCGCTTCTGACCCAAGTGGGAAAACCTAAGAGGATCTGCTCAGTGTACTCCACCAGCTGATCTAAGAGCCAAGGCCCGGCGATAACTAAAACCAAGGAAATGCAGATGATCTTGGGGATGAACTGAAGGGTCATCTCCTGAATCTGGGTGGTGGCCTGGAAGATACTGACCAAAAGACCAATGGCCAAGCCCACCAAGAGCATGGGAAGAGATAGTAATAAAATCACCTCCATGGCCCGGCGTCCGAAATCTATGACAAACTCGGCGGTCATCGGCCTCACCCATTGGACGCGGATATACTTCTACCGCGTGGGATAGCCGGTTGCCTCCAACCGGCGCGGCCCTAAGGGGCCAAAAAAGAAAAGTAAACAAAATACAAGAAAGCCAAAAAGCCAAAAGAGAGCAAGAGAGTAAGAAAGCAAGAAGGCAAGAAAGCCAAAAATAAAAACTAACCAAACAACCCGGCAATATCGCCAAAACTTTTGATGACCGAGCCGGTTAAGAGGTTCCAGCCGTCAACTAAGACAAAGAGCATGAGCTTAAAGGGTAGTGAGACCATGACCGGCGGCAGCATCATCATACCCATGGATAAGAGCACAGAGGCCACCACCATATCGATAACCAAAAAAGGCATGTAGAGGAGAAAACCAATGGTAAAGGCCGTCTTAAGTTCTGAAATGATAAAGGCTGGAATCAAAGAGAGGGTGGGAACTTGATCTTTATCAAAGGGCTTGGGATCGCCTGCGATCCTCATGAAGAGGGCCAAATCCTTCTCTCTAGTTTGATGAAACATAAATTCTCTGACCGGTACCGCCGCCCTCAGTAAAGCTTCGCGCTGAGTGATTTCGTTGGCCATAAAGGGCTTGTAAGCTCTATCCTCAATGGTCGCCCAGACCGGCATCATGATAAAAAAAGTCATAAAGAGCGCTAAGCTGATGATAATCTGATTGGGCGGCGTTTGCTGGGTGCCCATGGCCTGGCGCAAAAAGCCAAAGATAACGATAATCCTCACAAATGAGGTCATCATGACTAAGATCGACGGGGCTAGCGCTAAGACAGTCAATAAAAACATGACGTTTATGACTGTAGCCACCCGGCTGCTATCGTCGGCCTGATCTAAGCTTAAAGTAACCGTGGGTATGGGAACCATGTTGCCCTGAGCCATAGCCTGGCTTGGATTTAGCCCCCTCCAAAAAACCAAAACCGTGACTAACAAAACTATCATCAAAGTGAACACGGTGAGGCTCTTTAGGCGCGGGGTTATCAAGGCGTTATGGGGCTGGCTATTTTGGGGCATAGGTTAGGTCCTTAAGGCCAAAAATAAAATTAAAAACTAGTCGTTTTTTTTATTAATATCTAAATCAATAAAATCGTCATTGGTCTGAGGCCCGCTAAAGGGTTCCTCATCTAAGGTCAGGGTAAAGTCCCCCACCTTAACGTCTTGGGGTTTGGCCCTAGGCGGGACTCTTTTTGGGCCTTGGGACTTAGTGGGCAAAGGATCAACATTAGGCGCCAAATCCGGGTCAATATCGGGAGCAAATTTAGGCCTTGGCGGCGCCTTGGGGACGTTTTCCTTAAGGTCATCATCTTCTAAGGGCCAGTTGGCTAGAGCTGTGATCCTATCGGGGGTCACCCCGATAACCAAAAGATGACCATCTAACTCAACCGCCGCCAGATACCTTCTAGAATCAAGACTCATGGCCCCCCTTAAGGTAAAAGCCCGGCCCCCCTTGGACGGCCGGCGACCGCGAGCAAGCCAACCTATAATCTTAAGACAGATAAGTAATAGGGCCAAAACCAAGACAAAGGCCCCGATACCCTTAATAAGGCTAAAGCCGTCAGGCAGTACCGAGGGCGAATTAGTTAGCCCATTTAGGGGAGCGCTCCCGGCCCGGCTAGGCGGCGGCGCGGTAGTAGCCGGCCGGCTTGGCGCGGGGCTCTGGGCCGCGTCTTGTGAGTTTTGCGAGCTTTGTTCTCCCTGAGAGCTCTGCGAGTCCTGAGAGCTTGGTGTTCCCTGAGCCTGGTTCTGAGTCTGGCCAGGAGCCTGAGCCAGATCCTGGCCCTGAGCCTGGTCAGGAGTAAAGCCAGGCGCCTGGCTTTCAGGGGGGATATCGATGACCGTAACAGTAGTTTCCCTAGCTCCAGGGCTTACTCTTTGAGCCAGGACCTCAGAGGCCCCCAAAGCGAACATTAGGCCAACGGCCAAGATAGCCGTCACGAAAACCATGCTGCTACAAAAAGTCTGGCCAAAACGATTATAAGAAATTTTTAAGTTCATTTTTATGCCATAAGTAAAGTTAAGACAAGATTAAGTAATATTTAAGCCATGTTACTGACATGTTTATGGACAAAAATTTAAGATAAACTCTTAACTCGCTCCATCGGGCTAACGATGTCGGTTACGCGGACGCCGAATTTTTCATTGACCACCACCACCTCGCCTCTAGCCACCAGTTTACCGTTGACGTAGATTTCCAAGGGTTCGCCGGCCAATTTTGAGAGCTCGATGACCGAGCCCTGACCCAACTGCAGGAGATCGTTAATGATCATCCTGGTCCGGCCCAACTCGACGGAAATCTCTAAGGGAATATCTAAGATAAAATCCAGGGGTCTAGCCGCACCATCGGTTTGTGGCGGCGGGCCAAAGGGCGTTTCCCCACTGGAACTATCGGCCCCGGAAGGCAGTTGGGTCGGCCCGGGATCGCCCCAATCCTGGGCCAGACCCGGGTCATCGCGCATGAGGCGGTCCAAATCTGATTGCGTCAGATTGGGTTTGTCATCGGCCATGTTGTTCTCCCCTCAAATTAAGTCTAGATATTAATAGAAAAATGACCGATCACTCTTCCCAGGCCCTAGGAGGAATGTCGGACTCTATACGAACAGCTTTCTGGCCCCTTGAGGCACCAATGAAGACCTTAAACTTTGGTACGCCTTCCACGCAGACCTCAAGAGGCTCTTTGACGTCGTGGTTGAGCATGATGACGTCGCCCTCAGAGAGGCGCAAGAGCTCTTCGGCGGTAACGGTCGTTCGGCCAAGTTCTACTTTAAGGTTGACCTCAGCCTCCCGCACCCGCCCAATGAAGCGGGTAATCCAAGCCGTATCGACCTCTAATTGGTCGCTCTGAAATCCGGCGTACAATTTGGATCGGATAGGCTCAATGGTGGAATAAGGTAAGCAGATGATTAAAGTTCCGACTGATTGCTCGAGCTCAACTTCAAATTTAACCACTAAAACCACTTCCGTGGGGGCGACCACAGAGGCGAACTGCGGGTTAGTCTCCCCGCGCACGTAGCTTAAGGTCAGCGGGTGAACGGGATTCCAGGCTCGCTCGAGATCGGCTAAGGCCATCTTGATGACCTTAACTATCAGCCTAGATTCAATGGGCGTAAAGTCGCGCCCCTCAACTTTGATATAGCCTCGGCCGCTACCGCCGAAGAAGCTATCGACTAGGTTAAAGACCAGCTTAGTTTCGATAACGATGATAGCGTGGCCCCTTAAGGGTTCGGCCTTAAATATGTGGAGGCTAGTGGGCACCGGTAGGGCCCGCATGAATTCCCCAAACTTTATCATGTCGATGGAAAAAGCCGAGATATCGATGACCTTGCGCAGAGCCGTGCTCATGGTCTGCCTAAAAAACCTAGCAAAGCGATCGTTTATGATCTCCAAAGTCGGCATGCGGCCGCGGATGATGCGATCTTGGTTGGTCAGATCGTAACTAGTTATGCCGCTATCGCCGACCGGATCGTCGGTTTCGGTTTCGACCTCGCCGCCGCCCATGCCCTTAAGAAGGGCGTCGACCTCGTCTTGGGTAAGTATTTTGGCCATATTTCCCGCCAAACTCAGATATTTTACTGAAAGACAAACTTAGAGTAGTTGACCTTTTTAACTTTGTGCTTGCTCATGATGGCGTTGGTCCGATTTAAGATCTGGCTTTTTAAGCGCTCTTTGCCGTCAATACTTCGGATATCTTCTTCGGACTGGCCCGATAAGAGCATCAAAATGCTATCTTGGATAGCGGGCATCTGCTGGTTGAGCTCGTCAGCCGCCTCTTGATCGTCAACTTCCATGCTCAAGGTGACCACCAAAAGCTTTCGACTAGATGGCTCGTTTAAGTTGGTGGTAAAGGTCTCAAGTTTGACGGTTATAGGTCCTGTTTGCGCAGCCGCCGGCGCCCCGCCTTCCCCGGCCGGGGCCGACGAATGACCGCCAGAGTCAGCTGCCGGCTGTTCGCCGCCTCTTTTTGAAGGGGCCACAATGGGATCGCCCTCTTCCCCTGGTGAGGTAACGGCAGTTTGAGAAAATTCATCGCCTACCGCCGCCGGGCTTTCAACCGCCGCCGGCTTTAGGAAAAATTTCATAGCCGCAAACGAGCCGCCGCCGCCTACTAACATGGCCGCCAAGATGATAATAATAAATTTTAGTTTGCCGCCTTTTTTTTCACTGCCAGAATCGCCCGACTCATCAGCTCCGGGCGGGGGCGCAGCTTTCTTGGTTTCCTTAACGTCTTTAGCGTCTTTGGGTTTTTTTTCGGCCATGGTATCTCATCCTTTCCATGAGCTTCTAGGAGGCGTGTAAATGACCACCTCCAAACGGCTGTTTAGAGCGCCTCTTTCCGGGTCGGTCGTAAGGGGTTTTGAGCCCCCATAAGAGCCTATCCTAAATCGCGACTCTGGTAAACCGAGCCCGGTCAGATAGTCTAAAACCATTTTTGATCGCCTGGCGGCTAGCGAGTAAGCCACGGGACTATCACCGCCCTCAAGATCTGAAAGAGGGTTGGTGTGGCAATCAAGACTTATCGGCAAACTCAAGGTCGATAGGACCAGGGCCAGCCGGTCCAAAAGTATGGCGTTTTCTTCCCGAAGGATAGCCGTGCCTTCGGGAAAGAGGATATTGTGATTCCAGCGGATAACGAGTCCCCTCTCATCTTTGAGGATTGAGACCGAATCGGTCACCTCGCGCTCGAGCCTCTGAAAATCCGGATGGTTTTCGGGATCTAGTTGAAAGAGAGCGGCCTTAAACTCCTCTTGATCTAAACTGGCGTCAGGGGGGATGGCCTGTTGGTTTTCAATAAACTCCGTTAGCCGCGCTAAAACCTCTGGGTTGGCAAAGCTTAAGACGCCCGGGCCCACTTGGAGCACGCTATCTTCGGTTAAGGCCTCGCCAGAGATCTCAGCTGTGACCCTAGGGTCGATGGAAGTGATGCAGATGATCATGACAAAAAAGGTTAAAAGCAGCGTGACCATATCGGAAAAAGTCAGCATCCACCCCGTGGGATCCGGCCCATCGCTTGAACCGTTATCGCGGCGCCTGGCCATGCTAGTAAACAACCTCCTCACCGCCAGGGGCTGTGGGGAGGACAAATTCGAAACCCTCAAAATCAAACAAATGCCCATCGGTCGTAAGTCCCTTAAGGGCTCCTACCTTTGAGGCCTCAAAATCGAGCACTAAATCGATGCGGTTATTGCGGGCCCGGTTAGCCGGGGATTTGTTGGCTACCATGGGCTTATAGCCGGCGTAGCCGTAAGCTACCAACCTTGTGGGCGATAGCCCGCCCTCATTGATAAAGAGGTTAGTAACAGAAAGGGCCCGGTCCATGGAGAGATCCCAATTGTCGTCAACGCCTTGAGTAGTTGGCGGTAAATTGTCAGTATGCCCCTCAACGTTTATGGGCACGTCAGAATCGCGCATGACCCGGCAGAAGGCCAAGAGGGTCTCGCGGGCATTGGGACTTATCTCCGAAGAATCCGGCGCAAAGACGACGTCAGCTGAAAGAGAGACCACCCTTTGGCCGCGATTGTGGATTATCCTGGCCCCGCCATCTAAAATTTCCGGGGCTAAAAGAGCCCGAATGCGGGCCATTTCAGGGTCACGGACGGTCACAACCGCCGATGGGTCGCCTAATGACGACTCGCTTAAAACCAAGCCAGAATCCGAACCAATAACCGACAGCCCGCCAGTTAAAATGCCAAAGGTATCGTAGACCGACTCAACCACCTTGCCGTACTTAGTTTCATCGAAGTTGGCCTTAGCGGTCAGCATGATAAAAAAGGTCAATATGATAAGGGTCATGGAGGTAAAGAGCACCATGGTATTATCCACGGGTTTGACCCATTTATCTGTATTGCGTCTAGCCATGGCTCACCTGAAGGCCGATATACGGGCCGACGGGGGTATGAAGGCGTGGAGTTTTTGCTCGATAATCCTAGGGTTATCGCCTCGGCACAGAGCTAATATGCCCTGGACAATGAGCTCTTTGACCATAGTTTCAGATCGGGATCTGGCCCGCAATTTGCCGCTAATGGGCACAAAGACGACGTTAGCTAAAATGGCCCCGTAAAAGGTCGTAACTAAAGCCACGCTCATAGCCGGACCAATGGCCGAAGGGTCGTCCATCTGCTGAAGCATGGATATCAGACCAATGAGAGTCCCCAACATGCCAAAGGCCGGGGCAAAGGCCCCCATGGCCTGAAAGATGTCGGCCCCTAAGCGGTGCCTGGACTCTTGAAAGGCGATGTCGGTTTCCAGTATCTCGACAATGGCCTGAGGTTCCAAGCCGTCCACGGTCAGCTGTAAGCCCTTTTGGAGGAAGACGTCGGTTACGTCGCCGATATCGTTTTCCAGTGAAAGTAGGCCCTCCTTGCGGGCCTTAGCTGAGAAAGTGATAAACCCGGTGATGATATCGCCCACGGTGACGGTTCGGGTCACAAAGGCGTTTTTAAGGATCGACAGGGTGTTAAGACAATCCCTCAGGGGGTAATTGATCATCGTGGCGCAAGCCGTTCCACCGACCACTATGAGCACCGAGGGAAGGTCTATGAAGGCCATAATCCCCACGCCCATGTTGATCGATATAGCGAGAAGACCTACCGACGACAGTATTCCGATTATAGTTGCGACATCCATTGGTCCACCTTGGGCATTTTAAAAAGGGATCGGTGAAAATATTCCCTGAAAATTCCCAAGAAATTCTTAAGCAAAACTCGTGCCTATTTTTAGCTAAAGGTGACCGGTTAATGCCGGACAACGTAAAGCTCTAAAGTAGGAAAGCTCCAGAAAAAATAAATCAAATCTCGCAATTTAAATGTTTAAGCTCTAAGATTACACCAGCAAAACCCAAAAAAAAATCGCCCCAGGCTCTTGAGACTAGCTTATTGATGGCCTTTTTAAAGAGATTGGACCATCCTCCAGCCTGCCTCTCGGCTAGGATCATGAGAAAATAATATCACGAAACGCAGTTTATTACAACATATTCCTAACCGCAATTTGAGCCTTTATAAAGACATCGATAACTAATTATCGACAGACTCCCTGCCCAAGCCCTGTCGGATAACCGATAGGGCTTGGGCAAAACCTACGAATTTGTAGTAGTTATCGTCAAAAATGGGCTATTTAACAGCTGCTCTATTGGGCATCTTACCGCCCTCTTAAGGTCAAAATGAGGACGCCTGCGCCCTGGTTAGGCCAAAAATGGTCGGAACTGGTCAGAATAAAAAAAATCAGCTATAATAACCAAAACGACCATTCATTAGCCGTTTTCCGCTTTTTTCGTACTGCCGAAATTAATCGGCTCAAACAGAGGTCAAAAAAAGAGGTACAAAATGTCCAAACGCGAGATTGTCAAAACCGTCCGCGGTCGCGCTACCGTAGACGGCGCCGGGGTCCATCTGGTCAGAGTCTTAAACGACGAGACGGTCGTAGATTTTGATCCCTTCTTGATGCTTGACTCCTTTGACTCAAAAAACCCGCCAGATTACACCAAAGGCTTCCCCATGCATCCCCACCGAGGCATTGAAACTATCACTTATCTCATCGATGGCGAGATGGAGCACGAAGATAGCCTCGGAAACAAAGGGACCATCAAAAGCGGCGAGAGCCAGTGGATGACGGCTGGTAGCGGCATCATGCACCAGGAAATGCCCCAAGCCTCCGATCGGATGCTCGGCCTTCAAATCTGGCTCAACTTACCCCAAAAAGATAAGATGACCGACCCTGTCTATTTTGATATCAAAAAATCAATGATCCCTGAGGTAAAAAGCGACCAATCAACTGTCAGGGTTATTTCAGGGCAATACCAGGGCGCCAAGGGCGTGACCCCGGCCTTTGTCAAGGCCACCCTCTACGACGTGAGCTTAGAAGCCGGACAAAAAATTGAGATCCCAACCAACCCCGAGGAAAACGTCTTTATCTTCCTCATCTTAGGCGACGCTTCGATAGGTAAAGACACCATCAAAGAAAAGACGGCCGTTCTCTTTGGTCCCGGCGATACCATCGAAGTCGGATCGCTCGCTAACGCCGGCATAAGGTTTATCTACTTCTCTGGGCCCAAGCTCAAAGAGCCGGTGGCCTGGGCTGGACCCATCGTCATGAATACCGAAGAAGAACTGGAAAATACCTTTAGAGAATTACGGCAGAAGACCTTTATCAAACACGCGGCTCATAATCGCGATTAAAACCCCTTTAACCTCACCCTCAAACAGGGCCATTTAGGGCCATGTTTGAGGGTGAGGTTTTTTTTGCCCTCCATTAGCCGAAAACCCCCCTCGCCTTCCCCAGAACAGCCGATCGCCAAAAAAATTTTAAAAAAGATCCGGTGCCTGGCAAAAAAAATCTTACTGGTAACTACCAAAATTTTCAGAAACTTTTATTTGGCCGATTTGAGCCGGTTTTTGGCTTTCACGATAACTTTAGAAATTAATAGTAAAATTATTTAAGGCGCCCAAAATAACCGGTTTTCCGTTAGCATCTTACCTTTGGTTAACTAGGGGGAAAATTTAGAAAAAACTTTACAGAAAAAATTCAGCCATTTTTTTTAGACTAACGGTTAATCAACGATTATTTACAAAATAATAGCTTTAGCTATGCTCAGTTGCTCCATAACCCTTAAGATCCCAGCTCTTTTTTTGGATCTCTTTGAGTTAAGCGTTGGGACGGCTCGGAGAAGCTCGACCTTATATTTTAAGCCATTTTATTCTAATCTTTTCCCGTACCTATCTAGGCGATAGCCTAAAAATCCAACAAAGAGCCATCGGGAAAAATCAAAGCCGCCATAGCCGCAATCAAAATGGGTTACCATAGCCAAAAGACAGAAGAAAAATTGTCAAAAAATTGGCGACCCCAAAAATTACGACTCTTTAATATACGACCAAACCAATTAAATTCCGAAAAAGGTTTAAATTCTTAAGAACGACTTTGGCTCGTTTGCGGCCAAATGGCTAACTAGCTAGTTTTTAGGAAATTGCCCAAAAAATATCTAGGTAACATAGCGTTTTTTATTAATTTTTTAGCCATAAATTTTTTACCCCTGAGCAAATTTGCGCTGGTTTGACTTAAAAGGTAAAAGAGCTTGAAGTTCAAAAAAATTGAATTTTTTGACCTTCGGGCCCCATTAGTCGATTCAAACGGTCTATCTATCGGGGCGCCTGTAGAAGCTCCCGAGGAACTAATCAATTATTCGGGATTAGTGGTAAGAATGACCCTTGGCGGTCGAGTATTCTTTGAGCCAGACTTTTTATAGTCTGGAGGCTCTTGGATTTTTTGGAGAAAGCATATGCCTTTAAAGATTTTTGGTAGGTTCTCTTGTATTTTGGCCTTTGTTCTTATTTCCATTGCCTTGATCTATCCAGCCGCTTTAATGGCCGAAGATCTCGTCTGGGATGGCACGGGGCCTAACCCCTGGACCATGGCGCCTAATAACGATGTATGGGTTTACCCCCTTCAGTCAAGCTCTGGCAACAAGGTTTTTATCAAAGCTGATATCCCAGGATTGCCGGCGACCGGCGGTTTATCTTACGTCCAAGGACTTATGGTCAATTCGGAATCAAGCTTTAACACTATTGTAGTTGAGGGGCCTCAGCGGCTAACCGTCCAGATGGTTCATGGCGGTTTCAACCAGATGGGTACTTGGGTGGCCAATGTTAACTCCGGGACGCTCAAAGCCAACGACAACTCTGTTACCATCAGAAACGCCGAGCTTTTTTACGGCTACCGTCATACCGCCTACGGCGGGCGCAATTACTTCTTCGGTGAAGGTACGGTCATAGCTGAGCGTAACACCGTAGTTGTCGATAATGCTCAAGCTTATTTCGTTATCGGCGGCTCTAACGAAAAAGCCGACAAAAATGGCGAAACCACAGGCTTAGCCAATTACAACCTTGTCGATGTTAAAGATAGTACTATCGATTATATGATCGTGGGCGGTTACAACGCGCCCCGTATCACAGCCGGTTCAGCTATTTACAACACCGTCATACTGAGGGGAGCTGTATCGGTAGGCACCTCAGTCTACGGCGGCAACTCTAAAAATGGTGTGGCTACCGTTGGTTTCGATCAATTTACCGGTAACCACCTATTCGTCGTCTTACCTAAGGCCAGCGGCATCGATATTGGGGCCAAATTGGGCGGCTTTGAAAAGTATTCCTTTGTTTTAGATCCCATGCTTTCAAGCGGATCCATTGTCTTAGACGTCGCTAAATCAGCCGTTCTGACCGATTCCCTTGGCCGCAGTTCGGTTGTCGATTCTCTTGAAATGGTCGATGGAGCGATCCCCCAA
>JAITJB010000155.1 GCA_031279155.1 Deltaproteobacteria bacterium
CACAAAGGACGCCCCGCGTCGTAAGGCTGGCCTCTTCCGAGTTTAAGGCCTTTTGGAGCGGCTCTTCTGGCGGCCTGGCCTTGGCCGTGTTTTTGGGTTTGGGCGGTCTTTGGTTTTACAATTCTGTGGCCGCCTATGCCTTAGATAACCTCCGGGCCATGACCAGGGGCGGGGCCTTGGACGCCAACTTGGCTCTTTTTTCCGGAGGCTTGGCCAATTTAGGCCTCTTGATTTTGATAGTAACTCCGCTTACCACCATGCGGGCCTTTGCCAACTCCAATAATGGCGGTCACTTTGACCTATTGAGATCTTGGCCCTTAAGCCGCCTTGAGTTGATAATAGGCCTCCACCTTTCGGCCAGTAGCTGCCTAGGGCTATTAGTTCTCCTAGGCATGGCGCCTTTTTTCGCCCTATTATTTATGGGCATAGGCGCCCCCATGGTTATGCTGACCTCAGCTATGGGCCTAATCTTAATGGTCATGTCCTTAGCCGCCATTGGTCTAGCCGTAAGCTCCCACACCAGATCGCCCTTAGCCGCCGCCTTAACCACCTTGGGGGTGCTGGGCTTTATGTGGGCCATAGGCTGGGCTGCGCCCTACCTCCCGGAGTCATTAGGCCGGATCATCCAGGGTCTGGCCTTCGAGCAGCGCCTCAACCACTTTGTCATTGGGCTAATTGACTTAAACGATATAGCTTATTTTTTAGCCCTAACGATCGGCGCTCTCTTTTTAACTGGCCAGATTAAAGAGTAAAAAACAGTTACGGAATAAAAAATAAGTTACGGAGTAAAAAAACAGTTACCGAGTAAAAACAGTTACGGAATAAAAAAAGTTACGGAGTAAAAAAAATTAAGAATCAAAAGAAAGTTACGGAGTAAAAAACACGGCCCCAAAATAGGTTACCGTATTGGGGCCATTATTGTATTTAAGGCCGGCTAATTTAGCCAATTGCCCAACGTCAACCCCGTTGGCTTCAAGACTCATCACGGCTTGCTCGGGGTGTAGGCAACTTTGATTGTCCAAATAAGCGCATTTTTCGCAGACCCTACAGGGCCCAGCCCCTAAGACCAAAATCTCGTTATCTAACCATTCTGAGGCTACCTTAACCGTCATCTTTTGAACGAGCTTAGCAAAATTTTGGCCGCAAGCAACCATGCCCTTGTAGTCAAAGGAATCTACGAGTTTACCCACTGAACTAAAGACCATAGCCCGCGAGCGCTTCTTTACCCCCTCAATGAGTTCTTCTATGTCGCCCACAGCTGGCGGACACATCCAGCCGCGATCGTAACTACCACACCGGTTAGCCTCGCACAGTTTTCTAAACTCCTGGCGGAAGACGATTTGCGAGACATTAATAAAACCAGAACTGCTGGCCCCCAATTCCTTAGCCGCTAGAGAGAGTTTTTCCTCATCAATCATCGAGCCCCCCACTTTAGTAACATTAAACTGGATGAAAAATTTTAAGGTATTAGTACGTAAATAAAAACCAGCCTCTTATGGCAAAGCCCCATGGCAGGACCGGCCATGGGGCTTACAGGCTTTATGAGCTAGTCCTTTGGCTCAATTTTTGAGCCTAGAAGAGCGTCGTTCCTCAGAAGGCGACGGTTTCAGTTACGCCGGCTTTAAAGTCAACAAACAGAGCTTTAGCCTCTTTAAAGTAACCAATAGCCATGCGGGGCCCGCCGGGGACGTAGATTTCTTTGAGCATCGGCATAACCTCCATGGCCATTTCAAACAGAGCGGGATCGTCAACAAACTCCAAATAGCCAGAGATGCGGATCCAGTTACTAGTGTCAGGATCGGTAGACACAACCTGAACCTTAGGGTTGGCCTTAATCTGCTTATAGACTTCTTTATTATCGCCCATGCCGATCCAGATTTTATCCTCATGAAACATCAAAAAGCCCATGGGCCGAACCTTGGGGGTATCGCCTTCAATTGTGGCCAAGTAAAAGGGGCGATGGGCGTCTAGAAAATCATAAACCTTTTTAACTGTCATCTTTTTCTCCTCTGACCCGAAACTAACCAGCAAAGTCTCTAGCTAGCAGCCGGGCTGGCCAAAAGCCTACCTGATTGGCTGGCAAATAGCTTGCCTGATTTTTGTTTAGAAAGTTTCTTTCCTATGCCCTTAAGTTTAAAGGCCCGGCTCTAAATTTGCAAGTAGCCTTGGCTACATCTTTGGCTGCGTCTTTGGCTGCATCTTAGGTTACGTCTTTGGCGGCGTCTTTGGCTACATCTTGTCCTTAAGAGCCCTTAGAAAAATCGTAGAAAGGCCGCTTGATTTTTTCTTTTTGGCTATTTATAATACGACAACATAGGGACCCTAGGAAACCTTGCGATTTTTTTACTCAATTTACCCCCTAATTGGCCTCCTGACTAGCCCTATGTTAATTTACTAGTTTTTTTCTCTAAATTTTAAGTGTTGGCCCATAATTGAACACGCCTATCTCAGGCTAAACCTAACCGTAGCTTACCAATAGACCATGGAGGCTCAAAACACCCGTTGTTTTGATCTTCCTTTTTTGTTTTTCTCTTATGCTCTCTAAAAAAGGAGATTTTGATGAGAAAAGAGTTTTACATTTTTTGGCTGGCCGTAGCCCTGGCCGCTTTCTGGGCCTTTAGTCCTGTTTCAGCCAAAGCCGCCGGCGAAATGGACAAGATCAAGCAAGCTGGTGAAATCAGGATCGCCGTCTTCACCGACAAGCCTCCCTTTGGTTATAAGGATGAAAACGGCGATAACAAGGGTTACGATGTCTTTTTAGCCCACCGCCTAGCCAAAGATCTCTTCGGCGATCCTTCTAAGGTCAGGTTCGTGGAGGTAGAAGCCGCTAGCCGCATTAGTACTCTTGAGGCTGATAAGGCCGACATTGTTCTGGCTAACTTCACCTACACCGCCGAAAGAGCCCAGCAGGTAGATTTTGCTAAACCCTACATGAAAGTAGCCTTAGGGGTAGCTTCCCCCAAAACAGCCCCTATTACCGACGTCTCTCAACTAGCTGGCGCAAAACTTATCGTCAACAAAGGCACCACGGCTGACGCCTACTTTACCAAAAACCATCCGGAGATCGAACTGGTAAAATACGATCAAAACGTTGAAGCCTTCAACGCCTTAATCGACCGCCGGGGCGTAGCCTTAGCCCACGACAACGCTTTGCTCTTTGCTTGGGTTAGAGCCAACCAAGATTTTGTTACAGGCATTGACTTTTTGGGCGATTTAGATACCATTAATCCAGCTGTCAAAAAAGGTAACACCGAGTTATTGGAATGGCTCAACGCCGAAATCGATAAGCTGACGGCTGAACAATTCTTTTTCTCTGACTACGAAGAGACACTACTGCCGATATACGGCGACAGCGTAGATCCCAAAACGGTCTTAATAACCCCCTAAAGCCGCCAAAAAAGGGCTCCGCAATTGCGGACTTCTCTGGCTCAATGGCCCAGGTGTTTTTTGGATTTTCAGTTCATAGTCCGCGTAAGCCCAATGTTTGTCAAAGGGGCCTGGCTAACGGTTAGCTTGGCCTTTTGGGGCCTTGTTTTGTCCCTGACCATTGGGCTTTTTTGCGCCTTGGTTCGCTATTGGCGGTGGCCGGTAATCAGCCGCCTGGCCGGCGTCTACATCGAGCTGGCCCGCAATACGCCTCTGATGATCCAGCTCTTCTTTCTCTACTACGGACTCCCCCGCTTGGGAGTGCTGTTGGAGGGCCGCACCTGCGCCATTGTGGGCCTGGCTTTCTTAGGCGGCGGCTACATGGCCGAAGCCATAAGGGGCGGGCTCACAGCCGTTAGTCGCGGTCAAATTGAAGCCGGGCTCTCTATTGGTTTTAAGCGCTTCGATCTATTGCGCTACGTCATCCTCCCCCAGGCTTTAGCCGTATCCCTTCCAGCCATCACGGCCACGTGCATCTTCTTAATCAAAGAAACTAGCGTCTTTTCCATCGTAGCTTTACCTGACCTAATGTACGTGGCCAAGGATCTACTTAAGGAAGGCCATAGCACCGAAAGTAACCTACTTTTGGTGCTCTCCTATTTAGTGATAATTCTACCGGTGTCACTAGTTTTTGGCTATCTGGAAAGGAGGGTGCGGTTTGCTGGATTCGGCGATTAGTATTTTCACCGCCGGTCGCAACATGGCCCGCATCTTTGAGGGTTTAGGGGTGACCCTCAAAATATCCATGATCTCTGTGCTCCTCTCGGTCCTCTTGGGCGTGCCCTCCGGCCTTTTGATGAGCTCAAAAATTCGCTTCTGCCGGCTTTTCTTTAAGCTATACTTGGAATTTATCAGGATCATGCCGATATTGGTCCTGTTGTTTCTCTTTTATTATAGCCTCTCCTCGGTTTTCTCCATCAACCTCCCGGCTATGGCCGTGGCCATTTTGGTTTTTACTCTCTGGGGCACAGCTGAGATGGCCGACCTAGTTAGAGGAGCGGTCACCTCACTACCTAAGCATCAGTGGGAAAGTAGTCGGGCCATAGGCTTAACTGAACCCCAACTAAATATCTACGTCATCGTGCCCCAGGCTATCCGCAGGTTACTTCCCGGGGTCATCAACCTGACCACCCGCATGATCAAAACCACGCCCTTCGTGTTTTTTATTAACATCCCCGATCTCGTTAAAGTGGCCCAACAAATAGTCGAGGTGACCGGCATGAAAAACCTCTTAGCTAGCGTTTGGGTCTACGGACTGATCTTTTTTATCTACTTTGCCATCTGCTACCCCATTTCCCTGTTCTCCCACTACCTGGAAAAAGTCTGGCAAGACTAATCAGGATATTGGACCAATGGATTTAGAGCAGGCTAAAATACGGAGAAGCGGCCATTGAGCCCAAATGACCAGGTGATCCTTAAGATCACTGACCTAAAAAAACGCTTCGACCAAACCGACGTCTTAAATGGCATATCCTTAGACGTCCGCCAAGGGGAGGTCACGGTCATCATCGGACCTTCGGGCTGCGGTAAAAGCACGCTCCTACGGTGCCTTAACGGCTTAGAGCCCATAAACTCCGGACAGATAGAGCTAAATGGCCAGTTACTGACGGCCCCGGGCACCGACTGGAGCACGGTCCGCCAAAAAATCGGCATGGTCTTCCAAAACTACGAGCTCTTCCCCCACCTAAACGTCATCAATAACATCCTTTTGGGCCCCATGAAGGTCCAAAAAAGGCCTCGCGCCGAAGCTCTGGCCGAAGCTGAGTCCTGGCTAGATCGAGTCGGCCTCAAAGACCGGGCGCTGTCCTACCCAAGGCAGCTTTCTGGCGGTCAAAAGCAGAGGGTAGCTATCGTCAGAGCCTTGTGCATGGCCCCGGAGATTATGCTTTTCGATGAAGTCACCGCCTCTCTTGATCCGGAGATGGTCCGCGAGGTCTTAGACGTCATGCTAAATCTGGCCAAAGGGGGACTCACCATGCTGATAGTCACCCACGAGATGGCCTTTGCCAAGGCCGTGGCCGACCGGATTATATTTATGGATGACGGCCTAATAGTTGAGCAAGCTAATCCTGAAGACTTTTTTAACCATCCCGAAAGCGAGCGCGCTCAGCGCTTCTTAAACATCTTCCAGTTCGGAAGAGTCCACCGCGACAAAAACTAAAACCCGGCCATACCCCCATGCTTCCCCACCAGGCCCTGTTGGCACTGGAAGACTTTTTTAAACCAAAACGCTATTAGTTTTTTTCCGCCTCCCAATTTTTCCTTGAGGGAAAATTGGGAGGCTAAGATATAGGCTTACTTGCGCGGGAAGGGCTTGACATAGGGAGGCATCCAAAGAGTGCATTCCTCTGACTTGTAACAGACCGTGTCGCCAACATCGGTGTCGTCTCTATCGGTCTGAAGGGTCCAATTACGAAATTCCTCAGTCTTAACAAAGTCCTCAGCGAAAACTATAGCCGCCCCATAAGCGTAATCCGGGGAGTAGCCCTCCTTACCCTCTAAGGGAACTAAATTTACGATTTCACCTAAGGTCTCGAAAAACTCCTTCGTAGGCCTTGGATTAAGTTTCTTTTCCTCGGCTAAGCTTACAGAGGGCTTCCCGATAAAGACTAAACACAAGGCCAGCACAAAGCTAGCGGTCATTAAACAAAACTTAAAAGAGCGGGTAGACATTTAAACTCCTTTCCAAAACCGCCTTAAGCGGGATGGGCGCAGATTTTAGGTTGCCTTAAAATACGCCAAAAGGCGCCGGAATCAAAATTTAGACGCCTTTGGCCATACAAAAAAAGCCTAACAAGAATTCCTTAACATGGTCTGAGCTTAACATATTTCGCGGTCAGAATGTCTCTAGCTTAACAAACTTGCCGAACAAAAAAAACCCGGAGGCAGAGCTAGGCCCTACCCCCGGGGTTGTGAGAATTAATAAATAATTAACGATTAATTAGAAAGTATAACCAATACCTACGTAAAAGTTACGTCCAGGCATGGGGTAGTCAAGAATGAAACCATAATCTTGGTCAAACAAGTTGTTGACATCGACTCTGAGGTAGAGATATCCACCTTTTTCCCCAAAATCCCATAGCCTTTTGTTTAAGCTAAAATCAACAACCGTAAAGCCGCCGTAATTTAGATAAGTTCCGTACGTGGGATTGGGATGCATATTAGCCCAATCTTGGGTCCACCGGCGGCCAATATACTGGGCGTTAAGTAAAGCACTAAGGTTTATGCCAGGATGATCAAACTCAATACCATAATTACCTAGAACCTTAGGAGTATTTGGTAACACAGTTGGGGCAACTGGTATAAATTGAACTGTATCTCTATTGCGCCTTTTCGTCAACAA
>JAITJB010000245.1 GCA_031279155.1 Deltaproteobacteria bacterium
TAGGCCCATTAGCAGCCATACGCCTTGGTAATTTCCCAACTAATCTTCCATGCTCAGGCTTGGCCTGATGTTGGAAAATTAAGATCTCAAGTAATCGAAGCGAGACAACCGGCGTTAAACGTATAGGCCGATTAGCAGCCATCACGCCTTGGTAATTTCCCAAATAATCTTCCATGCTCAGGTTTGGCCTGAGTTTGGAAAATTAAGATTGTCCCCAAAACAGCAGTATTAGCTTAATTGGCGCCGTTGAACGGCCTTGAACATTTTAGGCCTGAGTCAGGGTAAAGGTATCCAAGAGCTACTTAGGCTTGAAATTGGGGAACAATCTCATAAACTAAGGCTGTTTTATTGTAGAAATATTAAGTTAGATATTAAAAATTAGTTATTAGTAATAATAATATTAAAGTTATTTGCTGTAGTAAGTTGGAATATTTAAACATTGATGTCAAAATTGGCTGGTCAATCTAGTTTTTTTTGTCTAGTCATAAGACAAAAAAAACCGTCACCCGTATAAATCGGGAAACGGCCTTCGTGACCTTAGAACCTGCCTTTTAATGACCAAAAAGAGGTTGGGTAGAAGTGCTAGCCTCTTTTTGTCCGTCAAATTTTACAATTTACAGAAAGGTTTGTCAACGTTTATTTTCACTAGGTTGGAAGATTTTAGCCGATCGTTTTGGCCTATCTTAGGGGTTAAACGATATTAACCCTGATGCGGTTGACTTTGATATCTCGCTCGATAAGCGGCTTGGCCGGGTAGCCCAGCATAAGGCCCATTAGAGGCCTAAAATTTTCCGGGAGGTTAAGTAAGGAAGTTTGGTCGAGTTCAGGGTGCATGCGCATGGATTCAAAGATTCCCCATACGTAGACGCTTCCGAGGCCTAGGTTAGTTGCGGCTAGGTGCATGGTTTGGACTACGCTGGTAACGTTAGCGATCTCAATACCGGGCTGTAGCTCCTGAAGCCTGTGGGAGACGTCGATTACCACCGGGGCCCCGTAGAAAGGAACCCTTGTGGGCGGATCGTTACCTGAGTTTAATACCTCTTTGACGACCTTATCAGCGAAAACAGTGTCCTGAAGCTGTTTTTCTTGGGCAGCGTAAAGGCTTTTCATGATAAGGCGATCTTTTAAAATCGTCAGATGAAGATCCCGGTAGAGGTTACTTCCGATCGGGGCGCTTTGCCCAGCCTTTAAGATCTCGTTTAAAACAGCTTGTTCAACCTGGCGCTCTTGGAACTTACGTACTGAGCGCCTGAGCCTTAAAACGGTGTTGAATTCCACGAAGAACTCTCACTTTGGTGTGGTCAGCTTAAAGGAGAATGCGATCACTAAAAATAAAGACGAAACCCCTTGATTTAAAAGGGGTTTATGAAAGGAAGATAAAATTTTGGCTGCATTTATTGCTAATGCCTTTACCGGCCATTTAAGCGGTCTTTCTTGGTCTATACCGGAATACCGGAATTAAGATTAAAGGCACACCGGATGATACCGTAAAAATAGCCGTAAAATTTACCTTGCTTCGATTAGAGGTTGCTTAATTTTTTAAGATTTTAAACGACAAAAAAACCAGGAAACCCATTATTTAAGCGGTTTTCTGGAATGTTTAGGATATAATTAACTACATCTAATTTAATGTTTGGCGGAGACGGTGGGATTCGAACCCACGTGCCGGCTCATCACCGACAAGACGATTTCGAGTCGTCCCCGTTACGGCCACTTCGGTACGTCTCCGCAAAAACAAATCAAACAGGCTTTGGGCCAAAGTCCGTAAGCCATGGGCGCCTTTTTTAGCAACATAAGGCTCGCAGCGCCAATAATTCTATCAAAAATCAGCCCTCCGAAAAAGGAAAAAAATCCGCTAGCCTAAAAGATCTTATGTCCATCTCCCGGGGATAGGCGTCTGGCATTTGGGGCAGGCCCCGCTCTCGGCTAAGAGATTTAAGGAAATCGCGTAGCCATCTCTTCCTACTAGCCGCTTCCCACAACTCGGGCAGAAGGTGTCGGAGAAGTCTTGGCCCTGGAGGTTACCTAAGTAAACATACTTAAGACCTTCCCTACGCCCAATCTCGCGGGCTAAAAGAAGGCTACTTACAGGGGTAGGCGGGATATCGCGTTGGCGGTGCCTAGGAAAGAAGCGACTTATGTGCCACGGCAAATCCGGGCTAAGGGATGCTAGAAAGCGGGCCAGATTTGTTAGATCGGTTTGAGAATCATTGAGACCTGGGATTAAAAGGGTCGTAACTTCCACCCAAATGCCTAGGGACAGGGCCTTTTCGATGTTGGTTAACACTTGGGCTAATGAGCCGCTGGTAACTTGGCGATAAAAATCTTCGGTAAAGCCCTTAAGATCGATATTCATGGCCGCGAGATTTAATTTGGCCAAGATATCGGGGTTCATGGAGCCGTTTGTAACCCATATGACCGGGAGCCCGTTTTTAGCCGCTTCTAAGCCTAGGTCCAAAGCGTATTCGTAAAAGACCGTGGGCTCGCTATAGGTCATAGAAAAGCTTTTGGCGCCGCGCTGGCGGGCAAGACTACCAAGCTGAGAAATTATGTCGCTTGGGCTAGCTTGGCCAAAATAATCTTGGCCAGGCCTACTGAGATCATGGTTTTGGCAGCCTAGGCAGGCTAAGTTGCAGCCAGGGGCGCCAACTGAAAATGTAAGGCTAGCTGGAAAAAAATGATATAAGGGTTTTTTTTCAACAGGGTCTAGAGATATGGCCCCGGTATAGCCGTAATTTAGGGTAACTAGTTGGCCGGCATTATTTAGCCTAACTTGGCAAAATCCCCTTTGGCCGGGGGCGGGTTTGCAGGACCTAAAACAGAGCTGGCAGACCGCCGCACCGCTGGCTAAGCTTTCCCACATGAGAGCCGGGCGGCCTTGGGGCAGACGGTCAAAACTCATTGAACATGACCAAGCCGATTTTCTGGCTGATATCTTCTATGATCCAATCCAGAGCTTCGGCTTCCTGCATCTCTACTTGCCCTTGATTGACGCTGACCATGTAAGTGCGGGAGCTATAAAAACTACTGCGCTTAGAAATCGGTGGTCCGCCTTTGGGGTTTGGGCGGGTGAGGGCGGCGCTGACCCCAACCGTAGCTGTACGGCTGGAAGAAGCTTCCGGCGTATCTCTCGTTGAGGTGCCCACTACGTCCCAGGAGCCGCTACCTACGGTAACCGTCATGATGGTTAGTGACAATTTGGCCTCAGCCCCCTCGGCTTGGATGATTAGCCCCGGGGTCCCTGACAGTCTTTCGATGACCTCTTTGGTTAAGGCCGGGCCCAGCCGCCCGAAGCGGCTGCGGTTAGCGGCCACGGGGATAGACATAGTTAAGGTCTCGCCCTTTAAGTCCAAACGATAGGGGCTTGAGCTTAAGCTATAGCCGCAGGCTGAAAAGATAAGCGTAGGTAGTAAGCCTAAGAGAAAAAGCCCTATAAGCTTTCTGACTTTGCTGACCTTATAGCCAATATTAAACAAGCCAAAAGCCGCTTTTAGAAACTGGCGATTCATAAACCCTCCTCAGAACGCCCCATGCGGCTCATGAGCTTATCTAAGATGGCGTTAATAAAGGAAGAAGAATCTTGGGTCCCAAAATACTTAGCCATCTCTAAGGCCTCGTTGAGGCTAACCTTGGGGGGGATTTCATCGCAGTAGAGCATCTCGTAATAGGCTAACCTCATTAAGGCCAGATCGACCGGGGCCATTCGGTGGAGGCTCCAGTTTTGGGCGGCCTCACTGATGTGCCTATCTAGGATATCTAGGTGTCTAGCGGTACCTAAAAATAGAGATTTGGCTAAAGGCCAAGCCAACTCAAAATTATCGTGGTTAACTCCCAAAGCTGACTCGAGGTCGTTTTTGGGGGAGAAGTTTTGCCTAAAAAGGATTACGCACTCCTCAGCTGAGATGGGGCTAGAGGCCTGGTGTTGAAACAAAAGTTTTAAGGCTAGCTCTCTGGCGAGTCGGCGTAGATTGTTATCGAGAAAGCTATTGTTCAAAAGATTGCCTGTCCTCAGATCTGTTCGATGAGGCGCATCAGGCCGGCTAATTCCATAGCCGTAACCGCAGCCTCAAAGCCTTTATTGCCCGATTTGGTTCCGGCTCGGTCAATGGCCTGCTCAACGGTATCGCAGGTAAGTACGCCGTAGACAACAGGCACTCCTGTAGCCAAGGTCACCTGGGCTAGACCCTTAATGGACTCGGCGGCGATATAGTCAAAATGCGGCGTATCGCCCCGGATGACGGCGCCCAAGGCCACTATGGCCTGGAAGCGTCCGCTTTTGGCGGCGGCCTGGACCGTTAGCGGCAACTCGAAGGCCCCCGGGGTTTTGATGACCGTCAGAAGGCTCTCGTCGCCTCCGTGTCTAAGATAGGCGTCACAGGCGCCAGCTAATAGTCTGTCGGTGATAAAGCTATTAAATCGGCTGACCACAATGGCCAGCTTTAGATCTTGAGCTGTAATCTGGGCTTCTAGGGTTTTGGTCATGATCCCTAAACTCAACCTTTCCGCAGATGGAGCATGTGTCCCATCTTCTTGCATTTGGTTTCCATATACTTGAGGTTTTCCGGTTTAGCCGGTAACTCAATGGGCACCCTTTCAACCACCTCTAGGCCGTAACCTTCGAGGGCGACCATCTTGGCCGGGTTATTGGTTAAAAGGCGCATCTTTTTTACTCCCAAATCCCGCAGCACCTGGGCGCCTAAACCGTAATCTCTGAGATCTTCGGCAAAGCCTAAAGCCAAATTAGCCTCAACCGTATCGGCGCCCTGATCTTGAAGGGCGTAGGCTTTAAGCTTGTTGATAAGTCCGATGCCGCGTCCTTCTTGGGGGACATACAGTAGCACCCCGCGCTTGGCGTTGATAATAAGGCGCAGCGATTCTTTAAGTTGATCGCCGCAGTCGCACCTAAGCGATCCTAACGTGTCGCCGGTCAGGCATTGGGAGTGGACCCTAACTAACAAAGGCTCATCAGGAGAAATCTCGCCGATGGTTAAGGCCAGATATTCCGAGTTATCGACCTCCGAACGGTAGGCATAGAGATCAAAGGTCGCCGCTTCCGTGGGCAGTATGGTTTTGGCTTCTAGTTTGATGAGTTTTTCATGCCGCAAGCGGTAGGCTATAAGATCGGCTACGGTGATAACTTTAATATTGTGCTTTTTAGAAAACTTCTCTAAATCAGGTAGACGGGACATGGTCCCGTCCTCATTCATGACTTCGCAGATAACCCCGGCCGGGGTTAGGCCGGCCAGTCTGGCCAAATCAACTGAGCCTTCGGTTTGACCGGTGCGGACTAAGACGCCGCCTGGCTTTGACCTTAGGGGAAAGACGTGCCCAGGTGAAACCAGATCGCCAGGGCCGGCGCCATCTTTAACGGCGGCTAAGATGGTGGTAGCCCGGTCAGCTGCCGATATACCGGTGGTTACCCCGTGGCGGGCTTCAATGGATACGGTAAAGGCCGTCTGATAGGGCGAGAGGTTATCTCTAGCCATCTGAGGTAAACCTAAGGCGTCGATCATCTCAGCTGTCATGGCCAAGCAGACTAGCCCGCGGGCGTGAGTGACCATGAAGTTTATAGCCGAAGGCGTGGTATGTTGGGCGGCTAAGACCAGATCGCCTTCATTTTCGCGGTTTTCGTCGTCGACCAATATAACCATCCGACCTTCTTTGACGTCTATTAAGGCTTCTTCGATTGTCGATATAGGCATTTTGAAAAAAACCTCCTTTACCTTTTGGAGCAACTGCCGTCGGCTCATTGGCGGCAGAATTAGACCAGGAGCTAGTGGCTACCTTTAGGCCGAAAAAAAACGCGCGACCTAAATGATATCACGGTTAAATGACTTGTCAAAGTAGCATTTAGCGTATTTAATGTCGCAAGGTTTGCCAGAATGAAAAGTTTGGCCAAAATAGCGATTCTGGCCAAAATGGCCAGACTCGCCAGACTCACAAAGAATCACAAAGACTCGCAAAGAATAGAAAGTCTGGCCAGAATCAGAAGAATAGCAAAATCGCAAGTTGCTTTACGTTGGTTTGGACTTAAGGCGCGAGCTAAAAGGCTTTTAGCCTAGCTATTTTTTTGGCCGTCACGAAATTTAACCACCAAATCGTACATTTCTTTTCGGGATCTGCCGTAGGTTTTGGCAAGCTCGCTAGCGAGTATTCTGGTGGGCCTGGTATCGGCTTCTATTATGGGCAGAATATCTTGAGGGTTAAAGCTTTCATCTTTCTGAGAAAGTCCAGGATTTGGCGGGCCAACAACTATGGTTACCTCGCCTCGGCGGGGATTTAAACGGGTCTCTTGGGCCAGACTTACGAGATCTAAATATAGATACTCCTCATGGATTTTGGTCATCTCCCTAGCCATCAAGGCTTGTCTTGGGCCTAAGATGTCGGCCATGTCCTCTAAGCTGTCGGTAAGCCGGTGGGGGCTTTCAAAGAAGACCAGGACCTCGGGGCGGCTTTTAAGTTCTTCTAAGCGGGCTCGGCGTTTAAGTGTGGAATGAGGCAAAAAGCCGGCAAAGGTAAAGCACGGGGAAGAAAAGCCGGCGGCCATTAGGGCGGTTATGACCGAAGAGGGCCCTGGTATGGGCCAAATATTATGCCCGGCTTCTCTTGTTTCGCTAACTAGTCTAGCTCCGGGGTCCGATATAAGCGGGGCGCCAGCGTCGGATAAAAGTGCAATCCTTCCGCCCTCATCTAAGGCGCGCTTTAGAGCGGGAAAAGCCCGAGCGTGGTTTTGCTCGCGGTAACTTAAAAGGGGTTTTTTAATGCCTAGGTGATTTAAAAGCTTAACTGTTCTTCTAGTGTCTTCGGCCACAACTAAATCAACGGCCTTAAGGATAAGAGACGCGCGAACGCTTATATCGCCTAGGTTACCTAAGGGGCTAGCCAGTAAGTACAGGCCCGGGGGGATTTCTTGGTTAGTAGGGCGTTGGTTTTCGGTCACGGCTTAAACCTAAAAAAGCCTAGGACCAACTGGTCCTGTCTCGTTAGGCCGTACATGCCGGAAGGTCAGGCGGTGGATGGGCGAGGGGCCGTAACGGGCGAGAGTCTCTAAGTGTTCTTTGGTTCCGTAACCTTTGTGCTTGTTAAATCCATACTGCGGGTAGCGAGCGTGCTCTTCATCCATCAATTGATCCCTAATGACCTTGGCGATAATTGAGGCGGCGGCGATGGAAAGAGATTTGGCGTCGCCATGAACCACGGCTTTTAACTTAACTTGGCTTATGGGGAGCTTATTGCCGTCAACTAAGGCCAAAGCCGGCCTAGGCTGAAAGGATTCTAAAAGCTCTCCCATGGCCGACATAGAGGCCCATAAGGGGTTTAGTTCGTCTACCTCTTTGGGGGTTCTAAGGGCGTAAGACCAGTTTATAGCCTTAGAGGTTATTAGATCGAAAGCTTGCTTTAGGGTTTCGGCCTTAAGCTTTTTGGAGTCGTCGATTAGCTTATGGTCAAAATCTTCTGGGAGAATCACGCAGGCGGCTACAAGGGGGCCGGCTAAGGGCCCGCGTCCAGCTTCATCTAAGCCGGCTAAGGGCCGCAAGCCAAAAGCGCGATCAAATAGATAAAGAGAGGAAAAAAAGCCGTCCTCGTTAGTAGCTGACGGGACGGCTTTAAGCTTGGTCAACAGTCCGGTCGCGGGGGCCGATGTTGTTTCGGCTTCACGTGGCTTTCGCGGTCCGTGCGCGGACATTTTTGAGCTTTCATGGCCTTAGATCTAAGGGCTAAGGCGGAAAATAATTTACTTGTAATACTGATTCTTGGTCCTGACCTTAGCGGCCTTGCCCTTGAGGTGGCGCAGGTAGTACAGGCGAGAGCGCCTGACCCGGCCTTCGGTCACGATTTCCACCTTATCGATGATGGGCGAGTGGGTCGGGAAAATACGCTCAACCCCAACTCCATTTGAAACCTTGCGGACCGTGAAACTGGAATCCATGGTTCCCTTGCGGCGGCGGATAACCACGCCCTTGAAGATCTGGATCCTCTCTTTGTCGCCTTCCTTAATTCGGACGTGTACGGCTACGGTATCGCCGGCGCGGAAAGGCGGGAGATCAAAGCGCATTTGCTCAAGATTTATGCTGGCGATCGCATCCATAACGGCGAACTCCTTTTGCGACTCTAGTTAGCTTAAAGTTCTGTTGAATTTTTGACCCCGCCAAAGCCGCTCCCAAGGCTCATAGTGAGTGGGCGGCCGGGGCCGGGGCAGTAAACAGGCATTATAACCCACAGGCCGAACTCGTGACAAGGGTTTTTTTTACAAAAAATAAAGGCCCAAGCCTGGCATATATTTTTTGGGGGATTGTGGGGAAATTTTTGGCTAGGCGAGGGAGATAATGGTTATCATAGTGAACTTGTGGCGGCTTAATTATACAATTTTATTAAAGTTACAGGCCACTTCTAAATTCTATCGCTACTAAATTCAGCTTTGACTTTCTAGCCGTAGCCATAAACGTCCATACCTAATTCAATTATCTCTTTGGGCTTATATACTATTATATCACGTTATTGATGGATAAGATAATTTAGGGATTTTTGTTCATCATTTGGTCTCGGGCGGAAGCTTATAGACGAAATGTACTCCTGTAATATGGAGTTTACGGTCCCGGCGTCTTTACCTAGGAAAGCCTTTAAAAGATCCTGTTTTTTGCTATTGAAATTTTGGTTATAAACATCGCCATAAATGAGAAGGAAACAATATTTACAGGATAATTAAAGCTCATAATTATGATACCTTAAAGGGTAATAAATTTCATTTTTGTCTTCTCTAAAGACTGCGACCGCCAGCAGGTTCTGCCTCTAGATTTG
>JAITJB010000273.1 GCA_031279155.1 Deltaproteobacteria bacterium
TAGATCTGAATAAGCATTGGTGTAGTTGACCTTGGCCAACCATTCGCCGGCCACTAGGGGAATTATGTTCACCTCGCCCTCGCGATTAGTTGAGGCCTGGAAAGCATAAGCTGAGTTATCTTTGGTGAAGCCAGCGAAGAAGGCGCCGACCTGGGCCCTGGGAAGGGGCTTACCATCATAGTAGACGACGACCGGAAAGGGCTGCCCGACTTTGACCGTAGCCGGATTAACTTGGGGAACGATTTCGATTTTCTGGCCAACGGGTTTGGCGATCAGATCTTTATCTTGGGCGCCGCCGATATTGATTATGGCTTTACCGAAGTTATTGCCGTATGAACACCTGGTCATGGACGGCTCTTCTTTTTTGGACTTACGGACCCAACCGTTAGGGGTGGGGCCACTAAATCCGGCTTTGGTCTCAACGGTTACCAGATATGTGCCTTTGGCCGGGGCCTTGTCGGTGACCAAGGAGAAGGGGCTTGTTCCGGCTACTAGAGCCACTGGACCGCCAACGCCTTGCATAGTAGGTAGACCAAAGCGGTCAGCGTCTTGGGGGCCGATTTCTTCGGTGGCCGGGAAGGCATGGCCGTAACCGACAAAAACCGTAACTTTGCCATCGGCGGCTGGCGGTTGGCTACCAGCCCAAAAGTCGTGGGCCATGACCGGCGCGGCCAGAGCTAGAATGAAAAGAGCCAGAGTGAAGATTTTGAATTTCATGCGACTTTCCTTTTTAAAATAAAAAAATTGGTTTTAAATTTCTAAAATTTTTGGCATTACTTTAGGGCGGGATTAATAAGTAGTTCATATGTCCTACCAAGCTGAGGAGAGTGGTATTTGCGAGGCAGCAAGACGCAGTTATCACGATACCAATACCTTTTAATATAATATTGGGAATTTAAATGGTCTAATAACTAGTTGGACATAAAAAAACCGTCCCCCGAACACTCACGGGAAACGGTCTTCATGACCAACCAAAAAATTTTTAAGCCGGAAAATATAGGTGACTGGCTTCTTGCCGGTGGGTAAAAATTTATCTTATGCGGCGCCTGATGTCAACAAAATTTTTTTGGTTTTTTTGACAAATTATTAGCTAAAAAATGATACCTACGCTGACCAGTCCCAAGAGACAAGCTAGCCTAAAAAAGCCAAGGCGATTGGCTAGTCGACAAAGTATATAACATTAGCTATTAACCACTTTTTTTATATAAATATCCAAGTTTGATTTGACTTTTGTTTAACCCTATGTTAAAAAAAGCAACTGAACCACCTTGGCCTCGTGGCCATCGAGACTAAAACACCCTGGCTGACCTTGGCTGAATGTTTATTTTTTGAGGTTTTTTGTGCATACCAATTCTGGCAACAGTTATTCGCTTTTGTTTTTGATTCTAGTTACTTTTTTTGTAGTTTTTCTTATTTTAGCTAATCTTATCGCTAGTAAACTGATTTTGGTTTTCGGCATGACTTTGCCGGCTGCCGTTATTATCTTCCCGATAACTTATATATTAGGCGATCTATTCACCGAGGTCTACGGTTTTCGGCAGACCCGAAAGATCATTTGGCTAGGGTTGACCTTAAGCCTTCTGGCCGTCTGCGTCTACCAAATAACGATTATTCTACCCTACCCCGATTACTGGGCAAACCAGGATTCTTATAAAGTAGTCTTTGCCACCACCCCCCGGATCCTTGCGGCTTCGGCCTTGGCCTATTTTTTTGGGGAATTTCTAAATAGCGCCGTACTTTCAAAAATGAAAGTCGTAACCAACGGTCGCTTTCTTGGCCTCAGGACCATAGGATCGTCCATACTCGGTCTGGCCTTAGATACGTTCATTTTTATTTTCATTGCTTTTTATGGCCAATTGCCTGGCCAAGCCCTGTGGCAAATGATGCTTTTCCAATATATATGGAAACTTTCTTATGAAATTATCCTAACGCCCTTTGTTTACATCTTAACAAACAAGGTTAAAAAAATTGAAAAAATAGATACTTTTGATATTAACGTAACCTACAACCCTTTTAATGTGAACTAACAAAACTGATGACCGCGACCTGCCGCCAGTTCCGCTCTAAAAGCTCTCAGATTTCTGTTCAGCTGCCCCTCTTTATCCCTGTCTACCGGCCTGATTTCCCCTTTGAGCTCTTCAGCCGCGAGGCCTTGGCCCACGGCCTAGGCGCCGTGATGGTTAACGCCTTCCTCCTTTTTAGGGATAAAGATCTAAAGCCAAAATTTCTCTCAGGCTACAAATTAAGAGATCATCTAGGAGGCTTTCCTGGTCTAATATGCACTGATTCCGGGGCCTTTCAGCAGCTCCATGGCCGCAAGGTCAATCTTGAGCCCTTAGAGATCGTCAAATTCCAAAACACCATCCAAACTGACGTCGCCGCCCCGCTAGATCTCATCACCCCGCCCCAAACCAATTTTGAGGAAACTCAAAGAAGGATGGTTATCAGCCAAAACCGAATCGAGGAAGCTCTAAAAGTCAGCCTCTACTCCGATCTGGCCGGCATCCAGCAAGGGGGAGGCTTTTTTTCTCTAAGGCAGAAACATATCCGGCAGCTTTCGGCCATGGATTTGAGATACTTTGGCATCGGCAGCATGGTGCCCTTTTTTAACAAAAACCACGACATCCACTTTACCTGTTCGGTCATCAAAGACGCAAGAGAAGTTATTGGACCCGATCCGCCCATGCACGTCTACGGGGCTGGCGACCCCTTGGATATGGTCTTTATGTTCTTAGCCGGAGCTGACATCTTCGATTCCTCCTCCTACGCCCACTACGCTAAGGCCGGCTACTACATGACCCCTTATGGCGCCGTATCTAAGAGATCGGCCTGCGAAAAGCTTTTATTTAAATGCTCCTGCCCGGTCTGCCAAAAGCATTCTTTAGCCGCCATCTTTGATACCGGCTCCATCGGCCAAGAGCTCAAAGAACGCCACAATTTATTTTCCATTTTAGAAACTATCAATACTTTAAGAAATCTCAGCCAAGAGGCCCTTTCAAAGCATGTCGCCCATGTCTACCAGACCCACGTAGACCATCAGAACTTGTTCCCGGGCTCGCTTTTGGAATCCTCCTACCAGAAGTTTATATCAGGCGAGGTTATTGAAGAGGCCATAGGCGAATCCAAGACCAAAAAGGCTAGCTCGGTAAAAAAGGGCCTAGGGGCACCTAAAATAGACACATTACCGCCTAATCAAAGCCAGCTATCTAGCCCTTTAACTGGCCAGCTAACTAGTCCACTTTCTAGCCCCCTCGCTAGCCCACTAACCAGCCCAATATCTAGCCCAATATCTAGCCCAATATCTAGCCCAATATCTAACTTAGAAGAAGAGTTAATCGAACATTTAGCCGCCGAGAGTGCCCAGACTTACAAGATGGACTCTAGGGAAATCTCCCAGTTGATCTATAGCCTATTAATACTACCCAAAGAAATAAAATTTCGTCAAAAAATGGCTTCTCTCAATTCGATTAAAGAGCTAGCTCGCTTGAAAGAATACCGGGCTTTTAGGAAGCAAGCCCGGCTCCATATCTACCAGCGGCTTCGCCGCTATAAGCCGCCCGCCGATGAAATTGGTTTTCTTACGGCCCAATACATAGACGCCCCTGAAGATAACTTAAAAGCCCTGGAAGAAAAATTAGCCCTCTCTCACGTCAGCACCCGGGAGCGCTTTGAGGACCGCGAATCGCTAGTTAAGGTTTTAACGGACTTAATTGTGCCAGGCGGAGCGATTTTAGACGTCGGCTGCGGCTTTATGCCGCTCCTTTTGCCCAAAAACTTCTACCAAAGGCTTTCAAGTTACACGGCTCTAGATCGCGATCCCCAAACAGTTGAAATCGTTAGGCTCTTTGCCGCCAAAAACCAAATAGATAACCTTACGGCTTTAACCTGGGACATCCGAGACGGTTTAGAGGCCCTTAAGCCAAGCAAATTAAAATGTCATTTCGATTTAGCTCTGCTCTTAAAACTGATTCCCGTGGTCAGCCGGGCGGCAGCCAATAGCCAAAGTAAAAATCAAACATCGGCTCTTGAAGTCTTAGGGAATCTACCGGCCAAAAAAATCTTAGCTACCGTCAGCATTCAAGCCATGACCAAATACACAAACATTAAAAACCGCGAGCTTGCCACTTTAAAGAGCTTCATTAGGGATTATGATTTTTTGGAAGAATCGCCGATTTCTCTGTCTTCGGAGATCGGCTTTCTTTTGTCTAAAAAAATTGTCAATTAGGCCTTAGGGCTTTGGCCGGGCCCCCTGGCTTATGACTTGGTTTTGACTAGATAAATTTTATTTTTACATTAGTTATTGCATGATTTTTATAATAGAGTTTTTTTAGTTTTAATACTTTCTATTTGCCAACTTTATTCGCTTTTGCTCGTTACCCGCCCAGGTTTTCCCGACTTATTGCTGGCCTCAAAAAAAGGTGTCAATTTTACCTCTGTCCGGCTAGTGGCCACTTAAAAATACCCTAAATCGTTTGTTGGCTAAAAAAATATGCAAAATTTTTTTACTAGATTTTTTCAGTGTTTAAAATTTGGCCCAACCCTCAAAAGCCCTCAACAGCCTTTAAGGGGACAGCACAGCCTGGGCTATAAAAATTTAGATTAAACCGACTGTTACCTCTACTTGCGTCTCTCTTCCCTTATCCCGCCCTACCTTTGACCACATTTTTAGAGCCCCCCGAATCGATTTGCCCAGCCCCTTTGTCAAGAAAGCTGTAAACAACAAAATTTGACAAAACCACTTTTTTATGGTTGAATAGTTCAAGTCAAAAATCAAGAAATTGAGCAAGATCCAGGTTCAGTGGGGCGTTTGATGGAGGGCTTGGGCTGCTTTTTTTTACCTTAACCCTCCGATCAACTCCTCAAAAATTCAGAATATTCTAGCCGTGGGCCCGTCTTAGAGTTC